>CAKZQE010000102.1 GCA_937139465.1 uncultured Gammaproteobacteria bacterium | reverse complement strand
CGAGCTGACCCATGCCCAACCCCTCCCTGCGCCCTTTTCCCTTTGACGTCGTTATTCTTGGCTCCGGTGCAGCCGGCCTTGCTGCGGCGATTGACCTGCCAGCGCACCTAAGCGTGGCGATCCTGTCGAAAAACGCCGTCGGCGGCAGCACACCCTGGGCCCAGGGCGGGATTGCTGCGGTGGTCGAGTCGACCGATTCGCTGGAGGAGCACGTCCAGGATACGTTGGTCGCCGGCGCCGGGCTGTGTGACGAGGACGCCGTTAGGTACACGGTAAATTCAGGCGAGGACAGCATCCAGTGGCTGGTCGAACAAGGCACCCACTTTGACGAGAGCGATGGCAAATTCCACCTCACGCGCGAGGGCGGCCACAGTCATCGCCGCGTGCTGCATGCCGCCGATGCCACCGGCGCTGAGATACACCGCGCCCTGCTGGCGCAGGCCCACAGCCGGTCTAACCTGCGATTTTTCGATCAGCGCGTCGCCGTCGATTTAATCGTCGACCGATCGTTACCCCGTGACCAGCGCCGCATCCAAGGCGTGTACGCGTTTCATCTCGGCAAAAATCAGGTTCAAACCTTTGCCGCCAAAGCCGTCATTCTGGCCACGGGGGGCGCGAGCAAAGCCTATTTTTACACCTCAAACCCCTCCGGGGCCTCGGGTGACGGGATCGCCATGGCGTACCGGGCCGGCTGCCGCGTTGCGAACATGGAATTTAACCAGTTCCACCCGACCTGCCTACGCCACCCCGACGCAAAGACGTTTTTGATCAGCGAGGCCATTCGTGGCGAGGGCGGACGCCTGACCCTGCCCGACGGCGAGCCCTTCATGCACCGCCATGATGAGCGCGGCGAATTGGCGCCGCGCGACGTCGTCGCCCGCGCCATCGACTTTGAAATGAAGCGCTTGGGCGCACAACACCTGTATTTGGACATCAGCCACAAACCCGCAGACTTCGTCACCAAACACTTTCCGACGATCGCCGAACGCTGCATGGAATACGGCATCGACATTACCCGCCAACCCATTCCCGTGGTGCCGGCGGCTCACTACACCTGCGGCGGCGTGATGGTCGACCGTAATGGCGCCACCGACATCGCCGGCCTCTATGCCGCAGGCGAAGTCAGCTACACCGGCTTGCATGGTGCCAACCGCATGGCCAGTAACTCGCTGCTGGAGTGCATCGTTTGGGGACGCGCTGCCGCCAAGCACATCGGCGCGCAAGCCCTTCCTTCTATCGATGCCCGTGCGATCAAGCCCTGGGACGACAGTCAGGTCAAAGACTCGGACGAGGACGTGGTGGTCAGCCACAACTGGGATGAAGCGAGACGCTTTATGTGGGACTACGTCGGCATCGTGCGAACGGACAAACGCCTGTTGCGGGCCTTGCACCGGGTCGAGCTGCTGCAGTCTGAAATCAATGAGTTCTACTCAAACTACCACGTCACCGGGAACCTGCTGGAGCTTCGAAATCTGGTGCAGGTCGCCGAACTGATGGTGCGATGTGCACTGCAGCGCAAGGAGTCGCGCGGGCTTCATTACAGCCTAGATTACCCGGAAAACACGGGGCCGGGCGCGGCGACCATTATTGACCCTGAAGCCTGAGCGCGCGGGCCCAGGCCGCATCCACCGCACAGGAAAAGCGGCGCAACCGAAAAACGCCGCCGTCAATAAACACGGCCAGCACAAACCAGCCGTTAACCCACGCCCCGAGCACCGGGCGCACCGTGCGGCCGCGGATATTGATCATCTGATCGCCGACCAGGTTGACCCGGCGCCGGCCGCCCAACCAGGTCCAATACGTCAGGGTCACTTGACGAGACCGGCGCCTACTTTTTCATTAATCATGCCAACGATCCGGCCCAGATCCGCATCCGGAGTCGCCAGCGTGCCCTGCAGCCACGCCCAGATGTCGGCGTCTTCGGCGTCGATCAAACGCTGATAGTGCGCCTGGTCCGCTTCGTTAAGTGACTTAAAGTGCAGCTCGGTAAACGGGCCCAACAATACATCCAATTCCAACATGCCGCGGCGGCTGTGCCAGATCAAACGACGAAATTCGACATCAGAAATCATGGGCTACTCCTTGTAAGTGCGCGCATTGTACCGATATAGGCAGGGACAAAAACCACCCTAGGAAGTTGCCCTTGTACGCCCTGACCGATTGGCAGTTAGTCCGCATCCACGGACGCGACCCCCAAGCCCTGCTTCAGGGCCAAATCACCGCCGACGTGCGTGCCATTGAGGACGGTCAGGGCACCAGCGGCGCATTGTGCACGCCCAAGGGACGGATGGTGGCTAACTTTGGTATTGGGCGTCTGGGCGAAGACTTTTACCTCAGCGTACCGCGGGATCGCGTCGATGCGCTGACGGCGGCCCTGACGAAATACCTGCCCTTTTTTGGCTGCGAAGTCGCCCCGCTGGACTGGACAGGTAGCGGTGATGTCAAACCCCGAGAGGCCAGCCTGTGTCTGTCGATTGGCAACGGTTTATACGAACACTGGTCGGCCGATGGCAGCGAGGGGCAAACGGGCTGGGCTGGGCTGCGCATCGAGCGCAACCTGCCCTGGGTCACTGCCATGACGGATCAGGCGTTCACCCCCCAACAACTGAACCTGGCGTCGACTGGGGCGGTCAGCTTTACCAAGGGGTGCTACACCGGCCAGGAGGTCGTCGCCCGCACCGAGCATCTGGGCAAAGTCAAAAAGTTCGCGCACCTAGTAGACGTGCATGGGGGCGCAGCTGGCGATTTGACCGTCGATGGCCGCAAGGTCGGCACGCTGTGCCATGTGGACGGAACCCTCGGAATTGCGGTGCTGGACCCTGAGCTACGCGCTGCTGAGTGCCCCGGCGGGCGCATCGAAAATCCGCGCCTACCCTACCCGATTACGTCGCCAATTAAGCGTCGCTCCAGCGAATAGGCGTCAGCCCGTTGGCGCTCAAATACGCGTTGGTTTTAGAAAAGGGCTTGGAGCCGAAAAAGCCGCGGTAGCTCGACAATGGAGACGGATGCGGCGCCTCAAGCGCGAGCTGGTGCGCCGGTATCAATGGGGCCAGCGACTGCGCCGCTTTGCCCCACAACCAATACACCCGTGGCACGGGCTCGGACGCCAGCTGTTCGATGGTGGCCTGGGTGAGATTCTCCCAGCCTAGTCCTTGGTGGCTGTTGGCGTGGCCCGGCGACACCGTCAACACGCGGTTGAGCAGCAAGACCCCTTGCTCGGCCCAGTGCACCAATGACCCGGTAAAGGGTGGCTGACACTCAAGGTCATCGCACATTTCCTTGAAAATGTTGTTCAGACTGGGGGGCCAGGCCCCGGCCGCCACCGAAAATGCCAGCCCCTCGGCTTGGCCGGGCCCGTGGTAGGGGTCCTGGCCGATCACCACCACCTTGGTATGCGCCAGTGCGCACAGCTCGTAGGCTCGCAACCAGTGTTCCTGCGGCGGAAAACATGGCCTCGGGATCTGTTTTTCCAGCGCCGCGAGCGCACCGGGTTCGAGCCGGTCAGCAACCGGTTGCCACGAAGGGGGTAAAAACATGGTCTGACGGGGCCCATCTGCGTAGAATCCCGCCATCATAAAACAACGGACGGAACCGTGAATCACGATTTCTCTACTATTGCGCCCTACGGTGACACTGATGTTAAGCCCGCCCTGGAACGATTGCTCGACAGCACGCCGTTCTTAGCCGGCGTCGCCCGACTTGGCATGCCACGGCTTTCCATGATTGCCCCGGGGCTGGCTCGTTTCCTGACGCGCAACCGCCTGCGCGGGCAATTTAATCGCATCCGAACCATCAGTGACCTGCAAGATCGGGTGGCCCCGTTTATGGCCCGCGTGGTCAACACCACCATTGACGAGCTGGTGATCACAGGGCTCGAGGCACTGCCGGACCGGCCGTGCCTGTTTATCTCGAACCACCGGGACATTGTGATGGATCCGGCGCTGGTCAACTGGGCACTGCACCGCGCTGGGCGCGACACCGTGCGTATCGCTATCGGCGACAACCTGATCAAGCAGCCGTTTGTCGAAGACCTGATGCGACTGAACAAAAGCTTCATCGTCCGCCGCAATGTTGCAGGTCCCCGCGAGCTGGCCAAGGTGGTCGGACAGTTATCGGCTTACATCGGGCATTCCATTCACCAGGAAAACCAATCGGTCTGGCTGGCACAGAAAGAAGGTCGGGCCAAAGACGGCATTGACCGCACAGACCCCGCTGTTTTGAAAATGGTGTCCATGGCCGGCCGAAAACACCCTGATGGAGTCGCTGCGTACATGGCCAGCCTGAACATTGTGCCGGTCTACATCAGCTACGAGGTCGACCCCTGCGACAGCGCAAAGGCGGTTGAACTGTGGAAAACCGCAATTGAGGGTGGCTACGACAAGGCGGACTCCGAAGACTTGGAGAACATTTTGCTCGGCATCAAAGGCAACAAGGGCCGGGTAAAGGTCGCCTTTGGCACACCGATTTCGGACCAAGACGTTTTAGGTAACACAGCCAGCTTGGCCGAGGCCATCGATACCCAGATGCGCGACCTGTACCAAGGCTGGGAGACTAACCAGGCCGCGGCCCAGCGCTTGCGTGGCGAACCCGGTCCGTCGGCGAGGCTGGACGAGCGCTTGGCGCACTGCCCGCAAGCGGCTCAGGCGCAGCTTCTCAAAAACTACGCTGCGCCTGAATTGTCCGCCGACGAAATGGACCTACTGTCGTAGGCCCAGCACACGGATGAGGTCGCCTTGCGAGGCGGCCAGTTGGTGATCAGCAACGATGTTGTCAGCCTGAGCGTTGACCTGCGCGGCGCGGGCATCAAACAGCTCAACCTCCGCATCCAAGACTTCCAGTAGCGATCGACGGTTAATCGTGAACTGCTGAGCATAGGCTTCTCGGCTTTGTGCCGCCGCTTCAACATAGCGGCTCAAGTAGTTGAGCTGCTGATTCGTTGAGTTATAGGCATTCCAGGCCTGATGGGTCGCATCCACCACTTCCCGCTGCGCATCATTGAGCAAGTGTTTTGCCTGCTCAAGTCGGCTCTCGCTGGCGCGTTCGCTGGCGCTGTTGGCGCCACCGGCATAGAGGTTCCAGTTCATCCGCAGCATGGCAAATTCATTGCGGTTTTTGCCCTCAACGCCGGCGATGTCTTCGTTTCGGTTCGCACCCAGTTCGACCGTAAAGGTGGGCAGGTTCAGGGCATCCGATGACTTCAGCTGTCCCATCGCCTCACGCACGTCGGCTTGGCCTTCGGCGATCACCGGGTGGTTGGCAAATGCGCGATCAACCGCGGCGTCCAGGTTGGCCGGGCGCGTCCACTGCATGGCCGGTTGAGTCACGTTCTGCTCGGGGATCACACCCACAACTCGGTGGTAGTTCGCCCTAGCGTCCTGCAGATTGGCCAACGCGGCGGTTTGGTTGGACAACGCCAGCGCCAGACGGCCCTGAGCCTGCACCAGTTCAGACTCGGTGCTAACACCGTTTTCAACGCGGCGGCCAATCTGGTCGACCAGCGTTTCATGGGCTGCCCGCGAGCGTGTGGCGATTTCAAGTTGCTGCTCGGTGCGCCACAGGTTGGTGTAGGCCTCCGCAGCCGCCAGCACCACTTGTTGTTCGACGTCCGCCAGTGAGGCCGCCGTTGATTCACTGATGCCCATGCGGCGCGCGACTTCACCGCGCTCGGTCGGCGAGTAGATCGCCCAGATCAGATTCACACCCAGCTCTTTACGGGTGAGCTTGACCTTGTCTTGTCCAGTGCCCGGGCTGCGGGTCCATTCCTTACCAATGCCGGCGTTTAAGTCCAAGCGGGGACGCAGGCTGCCTTTGGCGACATCAATATCACTCTGTGCGGCGTTGGCACCGGCCCGTGCCGCCTGTAAGTCAGGGTGTGACGCCAGCGCCTCGGTGACTGAGTCTGACAGCGAGGTGGCGGTGGCAGACGTCGCCAAGGTCGCCGCAATGGTCATAGCTAACAGCTTTTTCATGGTATTCCTTAAAGAACTCTCAGTTACACGATCTTAATGATGTTTTCATTGACGAGGTCGTCCAGCGTAGTACCCGGATCTAGACTCACGCCTTGCAACGTTATTTCAGCGAAGGTCAGGCTGTTGGCGGTATCAACAACCTTAACGACGGTGTCGCTACCGACCTCAGTCACCTGCACTTCCGACCCTGCATTGGCTTCCAACAGCGCCGACAAATCGAGCGTGTCGTGCCCATTTTCACTGCCGTCACTGTCATCCACGACGGCATCAAAGTCGTCGATCAGGGCCTTGACCAAGCCGGTATCATCGGTGCCAAAGTCGCGGTCAAAGGCCATGAACAGGTCATCGCCACCATTTCCGCTGAGCAGCAAGGTGTCGTCAGGTACGCCCGGCCCGTTGTCGTCGCTGTCAGCCGCCGAATCGCGGATGTCACTGAAGCGGATCACTTCGGAGTCTTCGGTGCCGCCGTCGTCGCCGGTGAGGTCATTTTGGTGAATGTTGTCGTCACCCTCGTCCTCGAAGCCGTCATAACCGACGAACAAATCAACGCTGACATCATCGAAGTGGGCGCTGTTAATGTTTTGACCGTTGTCGCTCATGGACTCGATACGCACAGTGCGCAGGCCGCCATTATCCGTTGCATCCGCACCACCGTGGAGGTAACAGAGGTTTTCAATCAGGTGTTCGACGTCGTCCGTCGACCAGCCGCCCACGCCGTTTTCACCCAAATCAAAGGTGACCGTCGACGTATTGCCAGAGGCCGACACCGAGAAGTCGAACAATCGCCCGCCCTGGTCGCCGGAACCGCTGTTGCCGTCGTTCAGCGCCATCATGCCGCCATATGCAAGTTGCTCTTCCGTTCCGATCTGTACCCCGGACACGGAAATCACAATCTGAGTGATGCTCTGGCCGGCTTCGACAGTTGACACTTCCGGACCCAGACCACCGTTTCGGCCGGCAAAGACAAACACGCCCTCGTTCGGGTCAATCTGGGTCATGCCGCCACTGTCTGACGTCGGGGCGACCTCAAACACAGGCGGTGCATCCAAGGCGGAGCTGACCGTGGGCTGACCGGACTGAACACTTAGCGTCACCGTCGACGAGTTGCCATCCTGGTTATCCGAGTCCACCGGTGTGTAGGTGAAGCTGGATTCAACGTTCAGCTCGCCCTGCACAAACTGCAGCTCCCAATTGGAGCCCGTAACAGACGCATTGGTTTCCAGCGTCCCGAATTCGATCGAACGGATTGGGTCGCCACTGGTCACCAATCCATCGGTACCGTTAGGTCCAACGATAACGGTGGCGTCGATGGCGTCGCCGGCATTGGCCTTGAAATACTCGAATGTCTGGCTGCCGCCGTCGACATAGTTGACCGTAATCGTGACGTGCGTTGCCGCTTCGTAGAAGTGACCACCCATGCCCGTTAGGCCGGCGGTAAAGCTAGTCACCGACGCGTTGCCGAAATCAACCGTCAGCACATCGCCTTGGTTGATGCCCTGGCCTGCGTCATCGGCAATGCCATTGCCGATATGGGATTGCTGGTTCCCGTAGACCGTCAGGGTGCCGTTATTGACTGACGTAGTGATGGTGACGCCGTCGAGCACACTTTGCTCAGCCGCGCCGTCCCCGTTGACATCACCCCAGCTGGCCAGTGTCGCGGTCCCGCCGGTTTGACCCAGCAAGAACGCCCGGTCGCCTTCAGGCGGTGCAATGTAGGCTACGTCGTTCATTAGCACGAGATCCCCGACGCTGATCGGAGAGCCGTCCAAATGCACCAGCGAGCCAAGATCAGGTAGCGACTCAATGCGGACCTGAGTCAGGTCACCATGATGGTCGTCCTCGACATCACTGACGTGCGGGTCGAAGTTAATTTGAACCGCGCTGCCAGACACACCCACCTCGAAATCACCCGACTCCGGGGGATTGTTTACGCCCGTCAACGCGATCGTCAGGGTGCTCGTCGAGGTGCCGCCATTGCCGTCATCAACGGTGTAGTTAACCGATACCGTGGTTTGCTCACCGTCGGTCAGCGTTTGGTAGGCCGGATCGGCCGGGTCAAAGCTGTAGCTGCCATCGCTGTTCAGGGTCAGACCGGGAACCGGGTCTTGGCCGTCGGCTAAGGCATAGCTCGGCGTTGCGCCATCAACGTCCGACGAGGTTAGCTGTCCGGTGATAACGCTGCCGCCTTCGGTGGCGGCGGCTGTTTGTGCATTCGCAATCGGGGCGTCATTGGTCCCGGTAATGGTAATAACCACCGGCTGGGTAACGGTTTCAGTGCCGTCGGTGACCGCAATGGTGTAGGTGATCGACACGGACTCGCCGAGGGGTAAAAAGTCGAAGGCCTCGCTGCCACTGTTAAAGTCATAGGTGACGGTGCCATCGGTTTCGTCGTCCCCAATGACCGGTGTCGTGCCGGTGATGGACAACATCGAGGCCACATCGATCGACCCGATATCGAAACCCGACACCGTGACCGTGCCCTCGATAGATGCTGTGACTTCGTCGGTAAAGTCAACGTCGCACACTTCAAAGCTGCCCGTCGTTGACAGACTGCTATCGGTTTCCGTCAACAACACATCCGCCAACATGCTGAAGTTGTCGGTGGTGAATTCGACGAAGTCGCCGCCGTCTTTGGCGACCGAAACCTCCAATACATAGCGCCCGCCCTGGTCCCACCAGAACAACTCCACCGGAACATAGCCGGCCTCAGTGATCACCACGGGCGTTGTGTCTGTCGTGGTGCCCGGAGCACGGTTACCGGCGTAGGTACCGGCGTTATCACCATTGACTGTCAGCTCAAAGCCATCGTCGGTGTGCGACTTAAACACGTAGCTGCCGGCCTCAAGGTAGACTTGGCCATGCATGAAAATGCCGCCATCAGATGTCGTCGCGGGGTCGGCGCTGAGTGTGCTGGCGTCGTCACCCAGCCAGGTTTGAAGGTTATTGCCGTTACCAATGTTGCCGGATCCGAGGGCATAGTTCGGGCCGGACGACGTAAATGTTGCGTCGGGCGTGTTGCTCGAAACAATGTCTTTGAATTGGGTCAGGTTACCTATTTGCCCGTTCACACCGTAGTACTCGGCGGCCAAGCCGACCATGTTAGCGGCCGCTTTGACAACGGGGGCGTCGTTCGTGCCCGTGACAGTAACCGTCACGGTTTCCGTCGTGGAATTATTCGCCGTACCGCGTAATCTATAATTTTTCAGTTTACTCGATCTGTACCCGATATAATCCGGTGTAAACAGGGTTCCGACGAAAACCTTTGCAGCGACACGGGGTCCGTGATCCGGTACCATCGGCTGTTTCCGTGCCGATATGGCGAGTTCGTTGTATACACTATTAAGGAAAAAGTGTAAATCGTAATACTTATTGGAATTCCTATGAATACCTATATTGTGATAGCGTTTCGTATTGACGAGGGGGTTCGGTATACCGGGGAAAGACGAAAATCCAAAATCGATCATCACCAATTCGAGCCCACCGTTATCGATTGTGTATTTGACATCGTCAACTTCTATGGATAGATTCTTCTTTGTTACGGGTCGAACGAGAATATTATCCGTGTGTAAGTCGTGGTGACGAAATGCTGGAAACTTCTTGTTAATCCTATACAAATTGTAAGACACTTGAACGATGATCGACTTTAACTGAACGAGGCTAAGATCTCGTCGAGTTCTTATATATTCTCTCAACGAAACACCGTTCACGTACTCAAAATATAGTATATCCTTTCTAATATTGGGACCATTACCCTCTATGGGACACTTAACATACTTGTATACTTTCGGAATATCAAAATCTTTGAGCTTTTTAGCAATTTTGTATTCCATCTCAGCGAGATCACCGAGTTGTGGTTCAGATCTAGGAACTTTCATTTCCTTCAATGCTACAAATTTCCTAGATTTACCCGTTAATTTGGCCCGACGAACGTTACCGTATGCACCCGACCGTTTCCACGTTTGGTTAATAGCTATATGGTTCATGGGAGCACACCCCCTGTTCCCTTCGAGAATTCTATCAATAGTCTTCTGAATACTCGTCATACTTTAGAAACAGAAATAAAATATATTATATAGATATACAAACATGATTCTCGCACTCATTCTCGTGCTCATTAACATTCGTATTTTCATGGCTATGAAAAAGACTCAGCCCATCGAGGCAGTCGAGACGAAGTCTACCGGTGGTGAGTGGACTGTTTACGGCTCCATGGGCTGTGGATGGACTCGTAAGCAGCTCGAACATTTCAAGGGTAAGGGTAAGCCTTACACCTTCGTTGATTGCGATTCTGAGGATTGCAAGGGAATCGAAGGATATCCTACTATGGTTCACTCATCTGGTGAACGCGTTGTCGGTTTCAAGGAGGTTTAAAGACCACGGAAAACCTGAATAGAAATAGAAAGCAAAAGTGCGTCAAAAAATGACCGAATAGGCTTGAGTACGCTGACATGCTTGCTCAGCGAGTTGTTCCAGGTGAAACGAAGAACAAACGTACTGACTAGTACAGTGAGCACGAAAATTAAGATTTCTTCG
>CAKZQE010000101.1 GCA_937139465.1 uncultured Gammaproteobacteria bacterium | reverse complement strand
TGATGCATTGAACCAAGACCTGTGACATGAGCCGTATTGCCGTCAGCAAGTTGCCTATCGATCCTGGCCCTGCCGCATGGAACGAACTGCTGCCGAATGCACCGCGGCCGCAAAGCGTTGAGGGTCATCTGACGGCGGATTGGATTGTGATCGGTGCCGGTTTTGCGGGTTTGGCTGCGGCGCGGCGGCTGTCGCAGCTATGCCCATCGGACCGCATTTCCGTGCTAGAGGCGCGGCGCGTGGCCGAAGGGCCAGCAGGGCGCAATTCGGGCTTTATGATCGATCTGCCGCATGATCTGGCATCGGTGGACTATGGCGGTGCGCGCGAAAAGGACCGGGCACTGACTGCGGACAATCGGCACGCAATTGCCTTTGCCGCTGAGATGGCGCGCGAATTTGGCTTGAGCGAGGATGTGTTCTCTCAGTCCGGCAAAATCAACGGGGCAGCGACGGCCAAAGGTCACGCGCACAACTGCGAATACGCCGCGCACCTGGCCAGCATGGGTGAGGCGTCCGAGATGCTTGATGCCCAATCCATGAGGGACCTAACGGGCACAGATTACTACCGCAGTGGGCTTTACACGGCCGGCACCGCGATGATCCAACCCGCAGCTTATGTGCGAGGCGTCGCACAGGGTTTGTCGTCCAACCGGGTGCAAATCTTTGAAAACAGCCCCGTGACAGGGTTGATCCGCGATGGGGATTGGACCGCGACCACACCAGCGGGCAAGGTGACCGCGCCCAAGGTCATCTTGGCAGTGAACGGTCATCTCAACAGCTTTGGTTTCCTCAAAAACCATCTGATGCATGTGTTCACATATGCCTCTATGACGCGCCCCCTTAGTGCCGCAGAGATGGCTCGGCTGGGTGGCCATCGCGTTTGGGGCATCACGCCCGCAGATCCTATGGGGACGACTGTGCGCCGCATTTCGTCGCCGCAGGGTGACAGGATCATCGTGCGCAATCGCTTCACGTTTGATCCCTCGATGGAGGTGTCGGATGCCCGCATTGCCCGCGTCGGGCGGGACCATGACGCGGCTTTTGTGGCACGCTTCCCCATGTTGGCGGATGTGGCCATGCAATACCGGTGGGGTGGGCGGCTGTGTCTGGCGTTGAACTCGGCGCCGGCCTTTGGCGAGTTGGAGCCTGGGTTGTACTCGGCCTGCTGTCAAAATGGATTGGGCACGGCCAAGGGGATGGTGTCGGGCATGCTCGCGGCGGACATGGCCATGGGTGATTCCAGGGTCGCCTCAGCGTATGGGGCGCGTGCGCCGTCGCGCTTGCCGCCCGAACCTTTTTTGTCCCTTGGGGCCCGCGTCACCATGCGGGTCAAGGAGTGGCGGGCCGGGCGGGAGCTTTAGCGGCATCGGCCTATGCGGTAGGGTTCCGGCCATGGATGATGCACCGCCGCTAAACATGACCTTGCAATGGGTTAGCCCCCACGCGCTCTTGGTGACCCTGGGCGCGCCGGACTCGGTGCCCGCCAGTTTAGCCGCTGGCGCCCTGATTGAACGGCTGTTCCAGTGCCGTCCGCAATGGCTGGTGGATGCCTACGGCGGTTTTGGCAAGGTCATGGTGATGTCCCGCGATCCAGATTCGGCGGCGGTGGACGCATGGGTTCGCTCAGTTGACCTCGCCGCCGGTGACCCGTCAGAGGCAACGCCGACGATTGACATCCCAACCTGTTATGACCCCGCGGTGGCCCCCGATATTGAATCCGTGGCGGAGCGACTGGGCGTGGGTGCAAGCGACGTCGCAGCCTGGCACAGCGCGCAGCCGGTCACCGTGCTGGCTATGGGGTTTGCGCCAGGCTTTGGCTACTTGGGGCCGATTGATGCACGGCTTCGGCTGCCGCGCTTGGCGACCCCAAAAGCCCGCGTGCCGGCGGGCAGTGTGGCCATTGCCGAGGCCCAAACCGTGATTTACCCGGTTGAAACCCCCGGGGGTTGGCATTTGATTGGCCGCACGGCCGTGCAGCTGATGCGTTATACGCCTGAACCCGAGCCGCGGTTTCGGGTGGGTCAGCGCGTTCGCTTTGTGCCGATTACCCTGCGTCAATGGCAAGCCGCGTGATGGCGGGGCACCTGATCGTTGTCCGCTCGAGCCCCTTGCACAGCCTGCAGGATCACGGCCGATTCGGCTTCGCCCGGTTTGGGATCGCCCAGGCTGGCGCGGCGGATCGCTACAGCCTGGCGTGGGCCAATTACCTGCTCGGCAATGCCAGCGGCACGGCGGCCATCGAGCTAACCGGCGGTGGTTTTGAGGCGGAGTTCTCGTGTCACCAAAGCTTCGCCCTGACCGGGGCCTTTGCGGATGTTCAGCTCGACGGGGCGGCGCTGCTGCCATGGCGGTCCTATCAGGCCCGTGCCGGCAGTCGCCTGCGTATCGGCAGTCCCAGATCGGGCAATCATGTTTACTTGGCGGTTGCAGGTGGGTTCGCCATCGCGCCGACCCTGGGGTCAGTGTCTTGTAGTCGTCGCGACGGGCTCGGCGGCACGGATGGCGACGGCCGGGGGCTGGCGGCGGGTGACCGGTTGCCTTTGACGGGGGCGGTCAGCGAGGCGATGGCGGTGCCGCGGTCACGAATCCCCGATTATCGTGCGCCGCTGGAACTGCCGCTTCGCCTGGGCTACCAAGCGGCTGACTTTTCGCCGCGCGATAGGGCGCGCCTGTTGGCTGAACCTTATCAGCTGTCGGCACAGTTCAATCGTATGGGGGTGCGGCTGTGCCATGGTCCGGCCCTTGAGCCCCCGGGCATGGAGTTTTCCGAGCCAATCGCCCTGGGTGCGGTGCAGGTGCCGCCAGACGGCCAGCCCATTGTGCTGCTGAATGATCGTCAAACGCTGGGCGGCTACCCCAAGATCGGCTGTGTGTTAGAGCCGGCGCTTTGCGCATTGAGCCAACGACAACAGGGGGCGTGGGTGCAGTTTGTTGGTGCCGTTTGATCCGCCCATGACGTTATTTCCCGACTTCGAACCTTGGCAGTTTGCCGCCATCAGCCTAATTTTCGTGTGGAGTGGATTTGTCCGCTCCGGCCTTGGCTTTGGTGGTGCGGTGCTGAGCCTGCCGTTCCTTCTGTGGGTGCACAACGACCCCATCTACTTTTTGCCGATTATCGCCGTGCACCTGCTGGTGTTCTCGTCGCTGATCATGTGGCAAAGCCAGCGCAAACGAGCGGCCGCGGGCGCTCGCTCCAGCGATACGATCGATTGGAATTACCTCAAACAGTCGCTAAAAATCATGATCGTGCCGAAATTGATCGGTATCGCGGGGTTGGTGACGCTGCCGGCGGCGGTCATGTCCAGCATCATCTTTGTGATCGTCACGGTGTACTCGGTGGGCTACATTCTGAACCGGCCATTTCGTTCCAATCGAGCCTGGCTGGATAAGGTGTTCTTGGCCCTGGGCGGTTACGTTAGTGGAACCTCGCTGATCGCGGCGCCGTTGGTCATGGCGGTGTACTCGACCCACGTGGCGAAGGAAAAGCTGCGCGACACCCTGTTTGTGCTTTGGTTTGTGCTGGTGACGCTGAAAATGGGTTCGTTTTTGGCGCTTGGGGTGGATCTGCAATTGACCCAGCACCTATGGCTGTTGCCCTGCGCCTTTGTCGGCCATGTGATGGGGGAGCGCTTTCATGCCCGCATGCTGCAGACCGATACGGTGACCTTTTTCCGGTTCCTAGGGTCGGTGCTGCTCGCCGTCAGTCTGCTGGGACTGGTGCGGGTGGTGATTGAGTAGGCGTTAGTCCTCGCTCTGCAGCCCAATCCCCTCGACCCGCAGTGCGACGCCGTCGGCGGTGTTCTCCAGTCGCGCTGTTGCGCCCACCGACGTGGCAATGAGTTGCACGACGTACAGCCCCAACCCGAGGTGATGCCCGTGGGTGCCATTGCGGGATCCGGTGAACATCTGGAAAGCCGCCTGTGGCTCCCCTGAAATCGGCGGCCCCTGATTTTCAATCGACAGGTCGACACTGAATACCTGGTCGGTCACGCGCAGCACAATCTGGCCGCCGGTGGGGGTGAACGACAGGGCGTTGTCGATCGCCTTATCCAACAGCTGTTCCAGGCGTAAATCCCCAGCCATTACCCGGCATGCATGCTCGGGTGCCGCAACGCGCCAGGTAAATTCCGGGTGCTGGCGCCGGTGGGTCGCCACCGCGTGATTGACCAAGGCCGTCAGATCCACCGGCACCAGCGGGTCGCGGGCCACGGATTCTTCGAGGTTGGCGGCCTCAGTAATGCGCTCCAGTGTGTTTTCTAGGCGGGCGGTGCCGCGCAGGGCCGCTTCGCGAAGCCGGGTTTGCTGGGCCGGGTCGGTTTCACCGGCCAGTAACTCTAGGCTGGACTGCACGGTGCTGATGGGGTTGGCGAGTTCGTGTCGCAGCGTCCGCGGGATACGGACGAGGAAGCGGTTATACCGCTTTAGGTCGGTCAGTAGCCGCTGCATGTCCCGGGCCAACAGGCCGATTTCATCGCCTTGCTCGCCGTCGGTGAAGGCCACCGCATCGCGCTCGGGGTCGGCGATTTGCACGGCCAGTTCGCGCTGCAGCCGCTGAATGCGCCGGGCCAAGGTCGTCAGCATGACCACCAGTCCCACCACAATCACCAGCACTGCCAAGGCCAACTGGATTACCAGGGCATCGATCTGTTTTAAGGTCGAGGCGATAAAGGGTGATGGCGTGGCCGACAACTCGATGGTGCCAATTCGGCGACCGGCCGCCACGACCGCCTGTGTCACCACTACGTCACCCATGGCCTGCCCAGCGTCGGCTAATGGGCGGCCATCGGCACTGCGAACGACAACCCGCAGGCGATCCGAGGCCAAACCGCTGGCGATACTGAGCAGCCACGTGTCCTGCCAATTCAGCGCAACGCGGGCGGTGTCGGTGGTGGATTGAATCCTCAGCAGGCGAGCGGGTGGTACCAGCCCCAGAGGCACGGAAAACTCAATTCGGTAGCCCGCAGGCAGATCCCAACGGGCAATGTCGAGCTGGCGCGCGATGACCCCACGCACCTGGCCTTGCGTGCTGCGTTCACTGGTTTGAATGCGTATCTGGGTGTCGTCCCCGGGTTGCCCGAGCGCCAGCGACCAGGTCTCGGCGCCGCCGTGCTTGGATTCCAGGGCAAGGTAGAGCCGTGCCTCGTGCTGCACCGCAAACAGATCAAAGGTCGGGCCTTGGAAAACGCGCGCGTCGCTCGGCCACTCCTCCAAAAAGCCGTCGATTTGCAGTGCAAAGCCAATGCTCCGAACCAGCGGGCCGTCGGTGGTTGTTGGCGGCTGCAGGCGTTCGGATTCATTTACCAGCGTGCGTGCCAATTGATCCGCCAGCACCTGCAGGGACTGGACTTGGCTGTCGCGTCCCAGCGCTGACAGACTGGTGAGGGCTTGCCACCCTAGCCACGGCAGCAGCGCCAGGGCAATCACGATCGGCAGCGCACGCCACCGAAGTGATCCGATCAGTCCCACTGATAGCCTTTGCCGTAGATGCTGTGCAGGGCATCGAAACCTGGATCAGCGGCGGTGAGCTTGCGCCGAATATGCTTGATGTGTGTGCTCAGGGTGTTGTTGGTGACCACGCTTTGCCGGGTGCGTTCGGCCAGCTGATCAAACGACAGCACCGCCCCGTCGGCGGCAATCAGGGCATCGACGATCGCGAATTCCGTCACCGTCAAATTGATCGGCTCACCGCGAAAGCTCAGGCGCATGCGCGGTCCGTCCAGCGCCCAATCACCGGACAAGGTCCGGGTGCCGAGCGGGGCTGCGCGTTTTAACACGGCGCTGACTTTTTCCCCCAGCAACACGGTGGATATCGGTTTCGTCAGGTAGTCCCACGCGCCCAGGCGCAGGCCGAATATTTGATCGATCTCGTCGGTGCGGCTGGACAGGAATATCACGGGCAACTCGGGGTGCTGGGCAATCAGGTCCCGGCACAGGGAAAATCCCGCATCGGGGTCGGTGCCCAGGTGCACGTCCAGTAGCGCAAGGTCCGGAACATGGGGGCTGGCCAAGGCCGAGGCGGCGTCGGCAAACCCATCGCAGTGCCAGCCTTTTCGGGTCAGCGCGTGGCAGTAGTTTTCGAGCTGATCGGGGTCGTCTTCGACCACCAAAATACGCGCGGACATGGGCGGGCCTTGATCGGGTGGGTCACTATTGTGTCTCAATTGGCGAAGGCTAACCATCGGGGTCGGAATTGAACGAGTTTGCGCCGCCCACAGGCAGTGGCACTGGGCGGATCAGACCTATGCTTTGCGTTTTACGCGTCCCGGAACACCGCGGGCGGATGGGGGCTAGGGCACATGCCGTCAATGCACATTATCGTCGTCGAGGGCGACACGCCCTCGGTGATTCAGCACAACCGTGCGCAGGGTCAACGCACCAATTCACAGCGCTACTGCGATGCATTGATGGCCATCGACCCGGCCTTGGCCCTTGGCAGGGTTGAACCCTACCGTGATTCCCAGGCCGTCATTCCACCCGGTGTTCAGGGTGTTGTGTTCACGGGTTCGGGGGTGGACTTCTCGGTCGATGCTCCGGACGCGGAACCCCTTCGCCAGATGATGGAGCAGGCCTTTGCCGCGGGCATCCCGGTGCTGGGTTCGTGCAATGGGATGCAGTTGGCCGCCGTGGTGCTGGGTGGGCGCGTGGGTCCGTCACCCAATGGCTTCGAGCTCGGCCTGGCGCGGAATATCCGCTTAACGGAAGCGGGCGCGCGCCATGCATTGCACGCCGGTCGAACGCCCCCGTTTAGTGCGCCCTGTATTCACCGTGATGAAGTACGATCCCTTCCCACCGGCGCCGTGGTCACCGCATTCAACGACCATTCACCGGTTCAGGCCATGGTTTACGAGTCGGACGGTGTGCGGTTTTGGGGCATGCAGTACCACCCAGAAATCGCCCCCAGCGAGATTGCCACCATTGTTGCCAGTGACGGGTTGTTCGCCGGCGGCGCGCACCTGGCGGACGAACTTCGCGCGGCCGAGGCGGCGGACGATGACTTAACACCACACCGGCGCGGGCTAGAGCTACGGCACTGGTTGGCTAGCCTTTAGAGTCTTCAAGGTCACTGATGCCAGCCAGAATCGGGCAATCGGGCCGGTCATCGCCGGCACAGGCGTGAACGAGGCCTGCGATGGTGTCGCGCATTTGCTCCAGCGATCGCAGCTTGTGCTCAATATCCGCCAGGTGGCGCAGTGCCACCGCTTTGACGTCGGCGCTGGAGCGCTCGGGGTTGCCATACAGTGACAGCAATTCACGGCACTCATTGATAGAAAAACCCAGGGCTCGGGCGTGGGCGATAAACGCCAGGCGCTGTTGGTCCTCGGCACTGACAACGCGGTAACCGTTGGCGCCGCGGGCAAAGCTGACGAGTCCTTGGTCCTCGTAGTAGCGCAGTGTTTTGCTGGTTAGTCCCGCCGCACGTGCGGCTTGGTTGATGTTCATGTGTCGGCTCTCTCTGATCGCTTTAGGCTCCGAAGCCGCAGCGCATTCATGACCACAAACACCGAGGATAGCCCCATCGCACCGGCTGCGAACATAGGCGATAGCAACCAGCCCAGGGCGGGGTAGAACAGGCCTGAGGCCAAGGGAATCAGGGCGACGTTGTAGCCAAACGCCCAGAACAAGTTTTGGTGGATGTTGCGCAGGCTAGCGCGGGACAGGGTCACGGCATCGACCACGCCACCTAGGTCGCCTCCCATCAGCACGACCTCGGCAGATTCAATAGCAACGTCGGTGCCCGAGCCAACAGCAATGCCGACGTCAGCGGCCGCGAGCGCGGGTGCATCATTGATGCCATCGCCGACAAAGGCCACCGGCCCACGCGCTTGCAGGGCTCGAATGGCGTCGACCTTACCCTCGGGCAGGACGCCGGCGATCACGTCGTTGATACCCAGTTGATCACCAATCGCTTGCGCCGCAGCTGCCTGGTCACCACTGACCATTACCACCTTCAGGCCCGCGGCTTGCAAGGCCTTGATGGCGCGTGGCGTGGTCGGTTTGATGGCGTCAGATACCGCGATCACCCCCAATGCCTCGCCGTCCGCCTCTAAGAACGCCAGTGTTTTGCCAGCATCGCTTAGGCCGTTCAGGCGATCGGCTAATGCGCTGAAATCGGCGGTCATCAGGTGCGCCGCGCCCAGGCGAACGGATTGACTTGCGACCCGTCCGGTTAGGCCGCCGCCGGTGACGCTGACGACGTTACCTGCAACCGGCGGTTGCTCCGCCGCTAGGGTAATGGCGCGGGCGATGGGGTGCTCAGAATGGGCTTCCAACGCGGCTGCCAGGTTCAGGATCTGCGCCTGGGTCGTTGCGGGCAT
>CAKZQE010000100.1 GCA_937139465.1 uncultured Gammaproteobacteria bacterium | reverse complement strand
CGGCGTAAAAGCAGTCAGCGTCGATGTGGATGATTTTGCGCTGGGACACCGCTTAGACCAGCAACACCCCAAGCGACAACCCAGCGCCCAACGACAGGTGCGTACGCAGGGTCATAAACGCATCGGACCAGCCTGCGCGTTCGGCCATACGGCGATCAAACAGCCATTGGCCGGCCAGTCCACCGATGAGCATGGTGCTGGCGAAGGGTTGCGCCATCAAAAGCGCCGCCCAGGCCACCAGAGATGGCACGATCGACGCGACCAGGCGCTCGCGCTGAAAGTCAGCCGCATGCAGCGTAGACCCCCACTGAATCCCCCCCAGAAAACTCAAAATGATCGCCCCGTATGCCAACCCCAAACGGTCTACCGGGAGGCCTGCCAGGTGACCCAATGCGGCGGCGGCGAAGGGCACCAACCCGGCGTACCCGAGTATGCGCATCCACTTCATGTCCATGTCAGTCTCCAAAATCCATTGCTTGTTGTGGCGCAACCGCAGGGCTAACGGCGCGGCGGCGCGGTTGCTTCATCTTGCTACCGTGGGTAGCCAGTACGCGCTGCGCTTCCTGCGCCAAATCGTGGGCATGCAGGTAAGCGCGCATTTTATCACGGGCTTGGCGGGCACTTTGTACCGGGTCGGCAATGGGCTCGGGGTACACCTCGCCCAAGCGTCCTCCGCTGGCGCGTTGGATATTGGCTGGGGCCTTCCACGGCTCGTGAATCCAGGTGCTGTTGTAGCCCGCCAATTCCGGCACCCAGCGGCGGATAAATTCACCTTCCGGGTCCTGGTCGCGGGACTGCTTTATCGGGTTGTACATTCGATTAACGTTAATGCCGGTGGTGCCCGATTGCATCTGGATTTGGGAATAGTGAATGCCAGGCTCGTAGTCGACAAATCGCTGGGCCAGCTTATGCGCGGCGGCCTGCCAAGGCTGCCAGAGGTGATAGGCATTTAACGCCACCACCATCGCCCGCATGCGAAAGTTCATCCACCCGGTGGCGGCCAGCGACCGCATACAGGCATCAACAAAGGGCCAGCCCGTCTCACCATCAATCCAGCGCTGAAGCACCACGGGGTCCGTTGGGTCGGGTTTCAGGTCCATAAACCCGCGGTGCAGCGGCTCGTATTCCATGCGCGGCTCAGACTCGAGCTTTTGCATAAAGTGGCAGTGCCAATGCAGGCGTTTGTCCAGCGAGCGGTAGGAGCGCGCCCAGGTGTTGTCCGCCGCCTCGGTTCGACGCAACTGGTACACCGTACGCCGCAGCGACAAGGTCCCCAGCGCCAGGTGTGGGCTGATTCTTGAGCACGCCCGCCCGGCGGACAAGGGGCTGGACATGGCCGTGGTGTACTCGCGCCCACGTTCCGCCAAAAAGCCATCGAGGGCACGTTGACCGGCGGCGCTTCCGCCGCGCTGGACACGGGACGGGGTGGTATCGGACATCGGAAGGTCAGGGGGCATTTCCAGCGGCCCGGCACCCGGCCCCCGCAGGTCACCCACGGGCCAATGCGGCGCAGCCATCAGGGCCTCCCATTGAGAGGCCCAGTTAATGCGCTGGCGTAGGCCGCGCACCACCCCATGCTGACGGTACTCGTGCCACGGGACCCCACGCTGACGCAACACGCCCGCCAGCGCCCTATCGCGGGCAAAGGTCCAGCCATTGCCGGTTTCCTCGTGGCTATAGACGGCCTCAATGCCCTGGGTCCGAATGAGCTCGTCAATGATGCTGACGGCATCTCCGACGCGAACCCACAGGGGCTGACCGCGCGCCGCCAGTTGACCGGCCAGGTCCGACAACGAGTCCAGCAGGAAGCGGTACTGGCGCTGGGAGGTATCCGGTTGCAACCAATACTCCGGTTCGATGACATACAGCGGCAACACTGGGCCCTGGCTCGCCCTGGCCAGGGGCTCATGGTCATCGCAACGCAGGTCGCGCTTGAACCAGACCAGGTTCACCCGTTGATAACCCCATGCCAGCGCGGGGGGTGCACCATCGGCTGCGGCGCGCCGGCCAACCAGGGCCAATGCACCTGTTGGTTATCAATCAAGGTTAACTCGTCGCACCAGTGGCGCACGTAGGTGCCCTTGGGGTCGTAGCGAACGCCCTGCAGCAACACATTGAACCAACGGTCGTCACGCGGATCGGCCCCGTCACCGGCAACATAAGCCCAGTTGCCCCAATTACTGGCGACATCGTAGTCAATCAAGTGGGTTTCGAAATACGCAGCCCCTAAGCGCCAGTCGATACCCAGGTCTTTGGCCAAAAAGCTGGCCACATTTTGGCGACCGCGATTGCTCATGTAGCCCGTGGCATTGAGTTCTCGCATATTGGCATCGACCATGGGCACGCCCGTGTCACCGGCGCACCAGCGCTCAAAGTCAGGCATCGCCTTGGGCAATTGCCGCGACCCGAATAGCGCCGCGCCCTGCTGGGGCGTCCACCACTGAAAGTACTCACGCCAAAGCAGCTCAAAGCGAATCCAGTAGGTGCTGTCGTTTTTGCCGTGCTCTGACTCGTAATCCGTGACGGCCTGCCACACGCGCCGTGGCGACAGGCTGCCCTGGGCCAACCAGGGGCTGAACTTGGTCGAGCCCTCGGCGCCGTGCATGGCATTGCGCGTTTTCTTGTACCGTCCGGCTCGGCTGGAGGCGAAGTATTCGCGCACTACCGCCTGCGCTGCGCCCTCGCCGCCCTGGTAGTCGCGGTAGCGACGGGGGTCAGACTCGACCGGGTCCACTTTTGGCAGATCGCCGGGCTCGATACCGGCCGGCAGCGGCGGCAATGCATCGGGTGCGGGCACTGGCGGCGCTACCTGCAGGGCTTTCTCGACGCGCTTGCGAAACGCGGTGAAGGGCTCCGGCACCGCATCGAAGGGCAGATCATCCTGGGCATACAGGGTTCGCGCATCGCTGTAATGCAGCCGTGTAATTCTGCGGTCGTCGGCACGCTCGTCCAGCCCCGCTGGCCGCGCAACGCTAACGCCACAATCCAGCGCCAGCGCCAGCTCGTTCAGCACCGCCGCACGATCGCCCTGGCGAATGACCAGATCAGAGCCGCGAGCACGCAGCTGTGCGCGCACGTCCGCAACGCCCGCTGCGGCAAACGCCCGCCGCCGCGCGGACCACTGGCTCCAATCAGCCGGCACAACCCACACCGGCACCAGCGTGTCGCCGGTCAAGCCAGGCTGGTCATCCAGACGCAACGCGTCACGTAAATCAATAATCATTGGCCACCTCGGCGACAGCGTTCAGAGCAATACACAACGTTTTCCCAATCCCGCGCCCATTTCTTGCGCCAGGCGAACGGCTTGTCGCAACGCGGACAGATTTTTTCCGGCAAATTGGCTTTGGCGACCCCTTTTGGCATCAGATCAGTTCCAGCGGCTGCACGTCATCGCCATCCAGGCGCGCCAGAAACTGGTCGGCCTGCGCGATCAACGCGTGTTTTTTCTCTGGAGCCATTTTCGCCCAGGTGCGATACATCATTGCCATGCGCGGGTGCTTGGCGAATCGGTGGGCATGGCGATCCATAAAGTGCCAGTACAGACTATTCATCGGACAGGCGTCCGGGCCGACATCTTTTTTCGGGTTGAAGCGGCAGTGTTTGCAGTAATCACCCTGACGCGAGATGTACTTGCCGCTGGCAGCATAAGGCTTGGAGCCCAGGTACCCCCCGTCGGCGTGGCTAACCATACCCAACACGTTGGGTAGCTCGACCCATTCGAAAGCGTCGGCGTAGACCTCGAGGTACCACTGGGACAGGGCCTTGGGCGACGCTCCGATCAACAGCGCAAAGTTGCCCGTGACCATCAGCCGCAAAATATGATGGCTCCAGGCTTCCTCCCGCGTTAGCCGCACAGCCTGCTTGATGCAGTTCATATCGGTTTTGCTGTCGTCCCAATAAAAGTCCGGCAGCGCTCGCTCAGCTTCGAGTCCGTTCATGTCCGCGTACTCGGGCATTTTTAGCCAATAAATACCACGCACGTATTCGCGCCAGCCAATGACCTGGCGAATGAAGCCCTCGACCGAATTTAGTTTGGCCAGCCCCGCGTGGTAGGCGGCCTCGACCCGGCGGCACATATCCAGTGGATCCAACAACCCAATATTGACGTAGACACTGACGACACTGTGAAACATCCAGTCGTCGTCCTGGCGCATGGCGTCTTGGTAGTCGCCGAAGCTGGCCAACTGGGTGTCCAAAAAGTGAGTCAGTGCGGCCTCGGCGTCCTCGGTGGTGACCGCGAACCAAAACGGCCGAAGCTCGCCAAAGTGGTGGCCGAAGTGCTTCTCTACGGTGTCCAGCACCGACTGCGTAATCGGGTCCGGCTCGAACCGCATCGGTCCGGCGGTGGCAGGGCCGGTGTAGGCCTTGCGGTTGTCCGCATCAAAATTCCACTGACCACCGATGGGCTCATCGCCGTTCATCAATAGCCCCGTCTTGCGGCGCTGGTCGCGGTAAAAATACTCCATCCGTAATTGCTTACGCCCGTCGGCCCAGGCAGCGAACTCGTCCAAGGTGGCAATGAATCGCGTGTCGTCCAAAATCACTGCGCCAAAACGTTCGCCCCAGCCCCGAAGTATTTGTTGCAGTCGCCACTCGCCGCATTCGGTGACGCGAACCCGGGCAAAGTCCCCCGCGTGACGGGCAAGGGCCTCGGTCAGGTCAGCCGGCCCCGCAGGGTCAAATTCGTAATAAATCACCTCAAAGCCCTTGCCGCGCAGGCGCGCTGCAAAATGCCGCATGGCCGAAAATATCAGTGCGATTTTTTTCGGGTGATGGTTAACGTAGGTGGCTTCGGCGCTGACTTCAGCCATCAGCACGGTGGTGTGGGCAGGCGTCAGGCCAGCGAGGCTCGACAGATTGTCAGATAATTGGTCGCCTAAGACGACGACGAGGGTGTCCCTTGGGTTTGGCACGCGTGACTCCGATCGGGCGCGTCCGGCGCTCTGATGCCTACCCTGGCTGCGCAATTATGCCCGAGGCGGTTGGAAATGTTTACCCAATGCCCCCATCCTTTGCCTATGAAATCACTCACACTGATCGCCATGCTGGCCACATCCGCCCCCGCCCTGGCCTGTGCGCCGCTGCTGGACATCGATAAACGACGGCTAGCCAGCGACGAGACCGTCAATCTGTGCGACGCCTACGCCGATACCGTGGTGCTGATCGTCAATACCGCCAGCAAGTGCGGCTACACCCCGCAGTTTGATGGCTTGGAGGCGTTGCACCAGCGCTATCAAGATCAGGGCTTTGCCGTGCTGGGCTTCCCTAGCGACGACTTTGGCCGTCAGGAGTACGCCAATGAGGACGAATCGCTGGCGTTTTGCCGGCTGACCTACGGCGTTCAGTTCCCGATGTTTGAACACACCCACGCCGCGAAGCACACTGCCGGCCCCCTTTACCAGGGGCTTGGCGATGCCGCCGGGCGCTTCCCGGGCTGGAACTTCCATAAGTACTTAATCGGGCGCGACGGTCACTTGATTGCCGACTTCCCCAGCCAAACCCGCCCGGACGACGCCGCCATGATCGACGCCATCGAACGCGCCCTGTGACCACGTCGATCATTACGCCGCTGTATCACGCGCACCGACACCTGCCGACCCTTCTAGATGCCGTCCTCAGCCAAACCGACAGCGATTGGCAGTGGGTCGTCGTCATCGACGACGGGCTTGACTACGCGTTGCCCACTGACCCGCGCATCACCCTGGTGCGAGGGGGCATGGGCTCCGGTCCCAACCGCGCGCGCAACGCAGGCTTGGTGCATTGTCATGGCGATGTGCTGTTGCCGCTGGATGCCGATGACTGGATGGCGCCAACACGAATCGAGACCCTGGCACCGCTGGCGCGGCAGTTCGGCGTGGCCGGCGACATGGAGATCACCGTCAATGGCGTCGATGGCCGTCACGAACGCCAGGTGTTTCAACCCTTCGAGGGCCTCAAAAAACTGACGCCCGCCGACTATTTGAACCTGAATGCGACCATCCACTTGGTGTTCAATCGGGCCCTGGTGACGCGCTGGCCGGAAACCGTCGCCCTCGCCGGTGACACCCTGTTTAACTTGGATGCCATTGAACGGGCCGGCCAGCTAGTGATTGCGCCGGAAACCCTGTTCCACTACCGCACCCATCTCGACAGCCACTGCCACCAGGACGGCAGCATCGACAAAGCAGAGCGCGGCTACCGTGAAATCCTGCGCCTTATTCGGGCGGGCGTTATCGCTCGGGCCCCGGCACTGAACGCACTGGCGCTGGAGCTGTTCGAGCACAAGCGCGCCACCAACCAAGCCTACGGCGAGTACTGCGCCGCCCACGGACCGACGTCTTTTGACGCCTTTTTGGAGCACACGACATGAAACATGCACTGGTAACGGGGGTGGGCCGCCGCCTTGGATTTGCCATCGCTCAAAGGCTGTTGGATGAGGGCTGGCGCGTCAGCGGCCACTTCCGAACCGAATCGGAGGCCACCGGGCGCCTGCGCGAACGTGGCGCCACTCTGTATCAAGCTGACCTCGAGGATGCCACCCAGACCATCGGCATGATTGAGCAGCTACAGAAAAGCAGCCGTTTGGACTTGATCGTCCACAACGCCAGTTGTTTTCGGCCTGAGCCCGAGGGGCTAGCGGAAAAAGCCGCGTGGAGCGATGCCTGCCACCGCGTTCATGTGCAGGCACCCATGCTGATTAACGAGGGGCTAGGGCCGCTGATGAAAGCCACGGGGGACGACCCGAACCTGGTTCACATCACCGATATCTTTGCCGAACGCCCGGATCCGCAATACCGCACCTACACCGCGGCCAAGGCCGGGCTGGACAACCTGGCGCTCAGTTACGCACAGCTATGGGCACCGGACATTCGGGTTAACCGAATCCAACCAGGCCCTATTTTGTTCCTGCCCGAGCACAGCGAGGAACACAAAGCCAAGGTCCTGGCCAACACCCTGCTACGACGCGAAGGCGGGTTGGATCCCGTCTTGGATGCCCTTTGGACCCTGATCGGCAATGCGTACCTGACCGGTGCTGTGATCAAAGTGGATGGTGGCCGCTTCCTCGCCCAGTAACGCCGCATCGACCTTGACCTTCCAACGCGGGCCGATGCTGTCGTCGGCTTCGGACGCTAGCATCTGATCCAAATACGGCGTCGATTCTGTGGCGATTAACCCATCGCGAGCGTCGGCGCGGCACAAAATATCAATGTCGATCGGGCGCGGCCGGGTTTTACTTTTGGGGTGATTTCGGTCGCGGCCCAGAGCCGTTTCCAGCGCATTCAACCGGCGCTTTAACTCCTCGTCCGAGCAATCGGTCTGAAACCGCACCAGCCCGTTCAAAAAGGTCCCGCCCCCGGTGACATTGACGGCGTCGGTTTCAATCAGCGGCGACACCTCTAGAGGGCCAAACCATTTCACCAGGGCGCGCAACGCGCTGGCGGTATTTCGAGCTGGGTCTAAGTTGCTGCCCAACGAGCACAGTGTCCACATCTTGTCTCTCCAGGTATTCCGCAAAGGGTTGCCTAGAGCGCCACGGTTTCTCCTTGCTCCGCGAAGCCCATAAATGATGCCTTAACGGCATCCGCTACCTGAGTTACGTCATCCTCGTAACTCATGAGTTTCATTCGCCGGCGCACCCCCTCGGGGTAGGCCGCAAGCAGTTGCGACAATGTCGCGTGGACTGGGTTCGATTCGAACACAGTAAAATCATGCAGTATTAATTCAGGCTGGTACCGGTCGACCACATGGGGCAGCGGGCGCGTATCGCCCGAGTACATAACCCGTTGGTTGATCATCACACCGAAGCAGGGTTTGCCTGGGGTGTGCTGGGTCTCGAACAGCTCAAAGTCGACTTCGCCAACAGCAAAGCGCTCGCCGTCATCCAGCCACTGGACATCGAAATAGGTCTGCAGCGAGCACTCGCCCTCGCCTATCCGGCCCATGCTGCCTTTGAGGCTCTGCTCCCACAGCTCAGACTCCAGTGAGCGGTGCGCGATCAGGCGCGGCCGTGGTAGCCCGGCAAACAAACGCTCGGACCCGATTCGCTCGAGCCCGTAAATATGATCGGCGTGACAATGGGTCACAAAGATCACATCCACGTCGCGACACCCCAGCCCCACCGCATGCAACGCGCGGCCGATGGTATGGCCGGCGTCAATCAACATGCGCCCAGCCTGGGTCGGGATCAGCGCATTGGTGTTGTAATGCAGCACCGAGTCCGCACTGCCGACCCCCAGCAGCGTCAACTCAGCCACGTTGAGCCACAATCAGGTAGTTCATTAGGCTGTGCCAAGACTGCGTTACCCGCTTGGTAAAGGGGTTATAGAACACACCGGTCTGGACGAAGTCGTCAAATCCGTCGCGCTCAAGCAATCGCCTAAGTTCTGCGGGTTTAACCAGCTTTGAATACTGGTGCGTGCCCTTTGGCAAAATATTCAGCAGGTTTTCCGCCGCCCAGATCGTGGCTAGGCCCGCGATTGGGTTGCGATTAATGGTCGCGATCACCTGATGCCCGCGCGCGCGCGTCAGCAGCGCACAGGTGTGCAAAAACGCCGGCAAGTCCGCCACATGCTCGACCACTTCCAAATTAAGCACCAGATCATAGGGTGCTGGGTCGGTGGCCAAATGGGCTTCGGCGGTCATGCAGTGATAAGTCACATCCAGCTCACCGGCCCGGGCATGGTGGCGGGCGACCTCGATCGAGCGCTGGGTCACGTCCAGCCCGACCACGGTTGCCCCAGCACGGGCCATGGCTTCGCTGGCAAGCCCGCCACCGCAACCGATGTCCAACACGCGCCAATCACGTAGCGGCAGCGCAGACGAGCTACCGATACGCTCCAGCAGCCAGGCGCAGCGAAAGGCATTCAGACGGTGCAGGGGCAAAAACGGCCCCTGCGGGTCCCACCAGGTATCGGCCCAGGCCTCGAATTGCTTCTGGTCCTGGGCGTCGATGGTGTTGGGCATGTCTACAGCCCGGCCAGCCGCATAAATTCACTGCGCGTGGCCTGGGATTCACGGAACTGGCCCATCATCACGCTGGTGGTCATCAAACTGAACGTGTCGTGATCGAAACCCGTGGCTGCGGGGTGGCGATCCTTGCATGATACGGTCGGTTGGGCAAGACCGTTGGGATTGAGCATGGTTCTTTGTTTGCCGGCGCCATTTTCCGATCGCGTTGACGGATTCTGTCCCCATATGCGATCGATG
>CAKZQE010000099.1 GCA_937139465.1 uncultured Gammaproteobacteria bacterium | reverse complement strand
AAGGCGCCCAGGTCGGGTTCCGCCAACAACAGCCCGCCGTACACGAGGGTCACGAGAATCGGGCGTACAAAGCCCCAAAACGTCTGGGTGGCTTCTTCGCCGAAACGCACCAGAAAACTGCTCAGATAGATCGCCAAGCACAACTTCGCCACTTCGGACGCCTGCAGGTTAATCAAACCAAGGTTCAGCCAGCGCGTAGATCCGTTCACGGTGTGGCCAATGCCTGGCAGGAACACCGCCACCAGCAGCCCCGCCCCCAACAAATAGAACGCGGCACTGTGGCGCTGCAAAAACTCGGGATTCAAGCGCGCCGCACCGACGCCCGCACCCACCGCCATCACCCAATAGATGCTGTGACGGACCAGGTAATGCCAGGGGTCGTTTTGCTGATCGGCGGCGAACTCGATGCTCGCCGATCCAACCATCACCACACCCAGCAAACTCAGGGCAATCGCCGTCCAAAACAGCAGCGGATCGGGCAGGGACAGCTTTTTGCCTTCGGGGATGGTTGCAAACACCGTGCTCATGCCAGCGCCCCCCGAACCCAGGCTTCGAAGTGCTCGCCGCGGGCCACGTAGTTGGGGAACTGATCAAAACTGGCGCAGGCCGGTGACAGCAACACCGCATCGCCGGCGACGGCCAAAGAACGCGCCAGCGCCAGCGCCTCGTCCAAGGTCTCGCAGCGCGTGCCGTCACCGGCGGCGCTGATAATGGACGCCCCATCCCGGCCAAAGCCGATGACGCGGGCCTGAGTCCGGTTGATGGCCTTGCCTAGGGCGGCAAAATCACTGCCCTTGCCGTCGCCGCCAGCGAGCAAAAAAACGCGCCCGTCAATGGCCGCCGCCAGCCCCGTTAGGGCAGCGACGCTGGCGCCTTCGTTGGTGCCCTTGGAGTCGTTGATGTAAGGCACACCGTCGATCGCGCCAACCACAACACCGCGATGGGGCAGCCCGGTAAAGCGGCGCAGCACCCCAAGCGACTCGGTCAATTCCAGTCCCAGCGCCTGGACGATGCCCAAGGCTGCCATGGCGTTGGACAGATTGTGCTCGCCAAGCATGGCCAGCTCGTTGACCGCAATCACCGGCTTGAGGCTGAAGTAAATCGCGCGCTCGGCGCCTTGACCCTCAATGCCAAATCGACGGAAGTCGCTGGCGAACGCTGAGAACTCGACCATGGTCAGGTTTTCGCCCACCAGGGGACGTGACAAGGCGTCCTCGTGGTTGACGACGCACGCTTGGGCACCGGTAAACACCCGGTGCTTGGCTTTGTAATAGCTCACCATGTCGCCATGACGATCCAAGTGATCCGGCGTCATGTTCAGCACCGTGGCCACACGCGGCGAAAAGGGCTGCGCCCGCTCCAGCTGAAAGCTCGACAGTTCAAGCACCAACAGGTCCGCTTCGTCGCTCAGCAAATCCAGCATCGGGCGACCGAGGTTGCCGCCGACCGCTAAGCGCAGACCGCTGGCAGCCAGCATCTCGCCGACCAAGGTGGTGACGGTACTTTTACCGTTAGTGCCTGTGATCGCGACAATGTCGATGTCCGGGGCCGCCCGTCGTAGCAGGTCCAGTTCACCGATCAACGGAATGTCGCGGGCGCGCGCTTGGGCCAACACCGGATCATCTAAACCAATGCCCGGCGACACGACGATTTCGCTGGCTTGGGCAACCCACTCCGGGGTGACTTCGTGTCCAAGCCGGCACGGCACGCCCGGACAAGCCGCCATTAGGGCGTCAAAGCCTGCAACCGCGTCGCGGGTATCGTCGAAGTAGTTGTAGAATGAGGTGCGGCCAATTCCGGCACGGTCACAGATGGTCATGACATTGGCGGCGCCGACGCCGCTGGCCCCGACGATATCGCGCGTGGCGTCGAGCAGCGCCGCACGTGTGCGCTGCGCCTTCGGTGTAAGGGCTGGTGGGTCTGTTGAAACGGACATCGGCCTTGCCTCGGGATGGATTCTGACATATACGTCATTTTAAAATGACACAA
>CAKZQE010000098.1 GCA_937139465.1 uncultured Gammaproteobacteria bacterium | reverse complement strand
AAATATCTCAAAACGAAATAAAGTTAGCCGGGGTTATCACTTTCGTGCAGGTGTGGTTGACGAACAATACAGTACTGTGTTTTTGTACAGGCGTGAGAGTGGATGACCGAGTTTTCCGTGAGCTAACCCTGCCGATGCTGCTAGACAAAACCAGTACAGAGGCGAGGTGCCGCCAATGGCTGACTGAACTTCGCTGGCCGAACGGCGTGCTTTGCGACGCCTGCGGCCACAGTGTCTACATGTTAAAAAGCCGTCCCGAGGCCTTCGAGTGTCGACACTGCCGCCATCAATTTTCTCTTCGGTCTGGCACACCCCTGCATGGTCCTCATCTATCGCTTCGGCTCTGGCTAGTGGCGTTGTACATGATTGCGACGGCCAGCAAAGGCATTTCGACACGGCAACTCGGGCGCTGGCTAGGTGTGCCGTACAAAACCGCGTGGCACCTCAATCATCGAATCCGCTCGATGATGCTCACGGTCCCGCATCGGGGCGAGCCGTTGAGCGGTGAAGTCGAAATTGATGAGCAGTATGGGGGCGGCGCCCAGCGCGCCCGCAACAACCCAAGCGCTACACCGGAGTATGTTCAACCCAAGTCCCCAACGGGGCGCGGCCAAGTCAACACCTGCGAGAGCTTCCACAGTTTGTTTCAACGCACGGTTCAAGGCGTCTACCATTTCGTGAGTGGCAAGCACGTCGACCGCTATCTGGGTCAGAGTAGCTGGTATTGGCTGCGTAAAAAGGCAGGTCCAATTTCGCGTATGGCCGATTTGTTCGCGGGCGCACCGCCTTTGCCCTACCGAGATTTGGTTCATGGCTAAGGCCACAAAGGTCATCCGCGTCGATCGGCTGGACCAGTGTGCCAACACAGGCAAGCAGGCCGCCCTGAAAGCGGTGGTGGCCGAGTGGCGCGTTCAGGCGCAGATACTGGCCAACGAGCAGTGGTTTTTGTGGCAGTACACCGGCCAGTGCAACAAAATGCACGGGCGCAAGTACCCAGACTCGCCGCTCGGCGCAGCGCGGGTACAGATGTGTCGGCATCAGGTGGTCGGCGTCATCGATGGGCACCTCGCCAGCTTGGCAGATCAATTCAAATCGATGGTCGCCCAAAGCTCTCTGACTACCGAACAAAAGCATCGGCTGTATCGCATCAACAAGGCCCGCGCATGGCAGCATCGGTTACCGCCGACGTTCAAGACGGCGCCGTTTGTGGATGAAAATGATCTGCGGCTAGCAAGGACACTGTTCCGCCGCTTGCTCAAAACCCACCGCAAGCCCAGCTTTCGGTTCATCAACGTGGTCATGGACGAACGCGCCGTCAAATGCGCCAAAGCCTCCGATAGCAAAGTCGTCGACTATTGGCTCACGTTGCCGACGCTGGAACGCGATGGGCGGCAGTTTCGAAAAATTGCCGTGCCACTCAAATCCAATGACTTTGCCGAAGGGCGCAAAGGCCAGCGACTCACGACATGGCAAATGAACCTCAACAAAGATGGGGTCTTGAGTTTCGGCAGGCTGACGGACGTGAAAAAGCCTTTCGAGCAGTCCGTGGAGACCTATCAAGTCAGAACGCCGGTGCTGGCGCTGGATTGGGGTATGAACACGCTCTTTGCCAGCTCCGAGGGTGATTTATTGGGTCGAGGCACCCTCGACAAGATTTCCGCCCTAGATAAAACCATCTGCGCCATTGCACGCGGCCAGCAGCGGCATGGCCTTAAGCCCCGCGACAGTGCCCGATACTGCGCCAAGGTCAGTGCGATGCGGGGCTATCTGAAAACCGAGGTGAATCGAATCTTTAATCGGTTGGTTGCGACACGCGCACCGGGGCATCTGGTGGTGGAGAAACTCGATTTCCGCAACCCAAACTTATCCAAGCGCATGAACCGCCTGATCTCGAATTTCGGGCGGGGCGTTATCAAAGACAAGCTGGCTGATTTAGGGTCGAAGTACGGGATCACGCACGAGGAAGTGAACCCCGCCTACACTTCACAAGAATGCCACAACACGGCCTGCGGCTACGTCGATCGACGCAACCGCGATGGCCAACAATTCCAGTGCCGCGCGTGCGGCAAACAGCAGCATGCTGACGTGAAAGCGGCCAAGACATTGCGTCATCGGTGTTCCGATGATGCGTTGAAGCCGTTGCACGGACGCACTGCGATCCTTGATGTATTGGTACGCCGATACCTTGAGCGATTTGATAGGCCTCGCTGGTCGGCCCTATCAAGACCGCGCAGCCGGGGGGCCGCGCTCGACCCGCGACTGTCCAATCCGCATTTTGCCGATTGGACAGCCAAGGCGAGATCACTGCACGGGTTGTAGACCCCGCCCGTGCCCAAATTGCTTTGCGCTAGTGTTTGCCTGCGTGAAAGTGATAGTCCCCACGCAAGGACGACTCGCCGGTGAAGCGTCTGCGTGATACTGTTGAAACATACACTAGGCGATCACGCAATTGACCGACGACTCAGGCGCTTTTTATTACCTTGACCACTTTCACCGCGCGCTGAGTTGGCTGCGCGTCAGTGAGCATGCGCGTGGTTTGTGGCCTGAAATTGACGCCTTTTACGATTTGCCCCGCCCCGCCCAGTGTCTGGTCGTGCGTCTCATCATGCGCCAAAAAGCACACTTTCGGCGGTCAAAGCTGGCCTACCCGGAAATCGATGACATGGGACTGGCGATCGACAAAGCCGTAGCGGCTGGGTGGCTGTCGCTGACTCATCCCCTAACCTTGGCCGAGATCGGTGACCTGATGACGGCCCCTGAGCTACGCCAGTGTTTTGGTCTCCCGCCGGGCTGTCGCAAGGGCGATGCACTGATGCTGTTACAGGCCGACGCCCCCGAACCGCGGACCTTTTACCAGTGGTGGGCCGATAGTGACGATGAGGTCGTCACACTGCTGTGCCGTGAGCGGATAGACCGCTGGCGCCTGGCGTTTTTTGGCAACCTTCATCAGCAGTGGCATGCCTTCGTGCTCGAGGAGATTGGTGTGCGCCGCTACGTGCCGATGCAGATCGATGGGGCCGGGTTTACCAGCGCCACGGAGTTCGAACAGTGCTGGGCCATTTCCCAGTGGGACGGTAGCAGCGAGCTTCCGGCGACGCCCGCAGGGCCACTGGCCGAGCGCAGACGGCGGGCGGCCTACTTCTACCGGGGGCGTGAGTTTGAACGCGCCGGCTTGTTCGACGAAGCCATCGCCGACTACCGCCTCGCAGCCGCCCGCGTGAGGCTGGTTCGCGCTCTGGAGCTGCGTGGGGATGTGGCTACCGCCTTTCGGCTGGCCCGTAAGGTCATCAACCGCCCGCGCTACTCATCCGAAGTCAACGCACTGGAAAAAGCGCTGCCGCGGCTGGCGAAGGCCACGGGGATACCCTGGACCCGCCCAGCACGCCAGGTGATTACTGTTGAGGCACTAGCACTGACCGCGGATCCGAGCCGGCCCGTCGAGCTGCTCGCCGCCGAGGCCCTGTCTCTGGGCAACGAGCAGGCAGTCTGGGTTGAAAACAGCCTCTTCACGGGGCTGTTTGGCTTGCTGTTTTGGGATGCCATCTTTGCCCCGGTCGACAGCGCGTTTTTTCACCCGTTCCAATCAGCCCCTGCGGACCTCTACGCGGAGGGCTTCGAGTCCACACGGGCCGAGCTCTGCGCAGCTGCCTTTGCCGCACTCGAAAATGGGCAGTACCGCGAGCTGATTAGCGCACGATTTGTCGATTGCCACGGACTTCAGAACCGGTTTGTTCAGTGGGACGCCCTCAGCACTGGACTCATCGACTGTGCGCTTCGCACCATTCCAGCCAAGGACCTGAGCTGTATATTTCGACGCATGCTGGATGACTTGAGGCACCACCGAAAGGGCTTCCCGGACCAGGGCGTGTTCAATCGTGCTCAACCGTCCTACCGCCTGGTAGAGGTGAAGGGGCCGGGGGACGCACTGCAAGACCATCAGCGCGCATGGCTTCACTATTTCGGGCGCCATGGCATCGACGCGTCGGTGCTAAAGGTCAGTTGGGCATGACCTACCCGGTCAGCGTCCGCGGTCTGGCCGCCTTTACCGCCAAACTTGGGGATTTGGACCTGCGCTTTACCCCCGCCCCGAGCCCGGTTGAGGGCATGCGCGGACACCAAGCCGTCGCCGCTCGGCGCAACCATGAGTGGACCACGGAAGTCGCGCTTTCGATTGAGTGCCAGGGCATCGCTTTGAGTGGGCGCTGCGATCTGTGGAGCGCGGCGATGCAACGCGTTGATGAGGTTAAGACCCACCGGGTCCCGATCGAGCGGATCCCCGCTAACCACACTGCCCTGCACTGGGCACAGGCCAAGCTTTACGCCGCCATGCTGTGCGAGGCCCACGGGCTGGCTGAAATTGACGTCGCGGTGGTCTACTTTCATGTGGTGACGGGGGACGAAACCATCGACTCCCAGCGGTTTAGCGCCGCCGAGCTAGCCCGATTTCTCAAGGTAACTTGCCAATCGTTCAAAGCCTGGGCCGACGCCGAAGTACGCCACCGCCATGCCCGCGATCAGTTCTGTGAAGCCTTAACCTTCCCCTACCCCGAGTTTCGCAAAGGGCAGCACGAATTGGCGCGCGGCGTGTTCACCGCGATCACCCGTGGCGTGCCGCAGTTGGCGCAGGCCACCACAGGCATTGGCAAAACCCTGGCAACGCTGTTTCCTGGGCTCAAGCAAATGCCCCGAGCAGGCCTTGACCGCGTGTTCTATCTGACGGCGAAGACGCCAGGGCGAGCGCTTGCGTTGGAAGCCCTGGACGCCATGGCCGGTCAAGGCGAGCAGCCCCTGCGCGTGCTCGAACTGGTGGCGCGGGACAAGGCCTGCGAGCACCCCGATAAAGCCTGTCATGGGGACGCTTGCCCCCTCGCCTCAGGCTTCTATGATCGCCTGCCGTTGGCGCGTAGCGAAGCCGCACAGATGCGGTGGCTCGACCGTGACGCGACTCGGCAGGTTGCGGCGGCCTACCGCGTCTGTCCGTACTACCTCGCACAGGAAATGACCCAGTGGTGCGACGTCGTGGTTGGCGACTACAATTATTACTTCGATGCCCAAGCGCTGCTGCATGGGCGTTCAGTCGAGTCAGGCTGGCGCAGCCTGGTGTTGGTGGACGAAGCCCATAACCTGATTGAGCGTGCCCGGAGCATGTACAGCGTCGAGCTCAATCAACACGTCTTGGAGGCGTCTGCCGCCGAAGCACCCTCGGCGCTTCGTCCGGCATTCAAAGCGGTGCTTCCGGCCTGGGAACAGTGTTTTGCTCGGCAAACCCAAGCGCTTGACCACTACCACGACATTCCTGAAGCGCTCGTTAAGTCATTGCAACAATTGATTTCTAAGGTGACGGATTTTCTTGGTGATGCGCCGGTACGCCACGACGGGCCATTCATGCGCTTTTACTTCGATGCCCTGGCCTTTACGCGCCTTGCGGATGCCTTTGGTGAGCACAGCGTGCTTGAGGTCAGGCTGGACGAAAGCGAACCGCTACGGGTGCGCACGGACATCGCGATTCGCAACCTGATCCCTGGCCCGCACCTGGCGCCGCGCTTTCAGCATGCTCTGTCCAGCACACTGTTTTCAGCGACCCTGAGCCCGCCGGATTACCACCGCGCGATGCTCGGGCTAAGCGAGGACACCCGCGTATTGGATGTTCCCTCGCCATTTGCCGCTGAACAATTGCAGGTGGTGATCCCGCCGGGCCTGTCGACCCGGTATCAACAGCGCGCTGACAGTTTGAGTGCCGTCGCCCATGAAATCACTCAACAGTGCCGTCGCCAGCCCGGCAATTACTGGGTGTTCGCCAGCAGCTATGAGTACCTTGGCCAGATACACGACGCCGTCGCCGCCATGGCGCCAGACTTGACTCGCCATCGCCAGTCCCCGGGGATGACCGAGTCCGAACGCAGCGATTTCCTGGCCCACTTCACCGAGGTTAGCCAGTGCCTTGGGTTTGCAGTGCTTGGCGGTGCCTTTGGCGAGGGTGCAATCACAGAACGGCTGCGCCCAATTTTCGAAGGTGTTCCTTTCATTGCGCCCTATGCGAGCGTAAGCGTTGCCGTGTAAAAGGTAGTTTAAGCACATATTCTCAAAGAACTCTTGTGCGCTCTGTGTTGGGTTTGGTTTGTTATGGAATTCCATAACAAGGTTTGCTTCGTTGGTGTTGTGTTCTATGCACTG
>CAKZQE010000097.1 GCA_937139465.1 uncultured Gammaproteobacteria bacterium | reverse complement strand
AGTCGCCAGCCCAATTGAACGTGTCATACTTGCATCCCTGTTGTTGCCATCATTGAAAGGTTTGAAGACATGAGTCGTGACTCTGACACCATTTTAAACGCCGTCAACCAGTCCGCCAGTAAACGGCGCTGGCGTATCCCAATGAAGGGCGTCGGCTGGTTAACGGCTCTGGTGTTGGTTGTGACCACGGGATTGGGGTTTTGGTTCTCCTCCGAGCCGGACCGCTTTGGCGTCACCGATATCGTCGCCGCCACCCACGACGGACGTGAACCCAAATCGGGCAGCCTGACCACTGGGGCGCTGTTGCACATTACGCGTACGCTTCTGAATAAGCCGGGCGGCTATCTGTCCAATGACGTCACGCCGCCAGGGATTGTGCTGGACAACATGCCGAATTTTGAATGGGGTGCGTTGGTTCAAGCCCGAGACCTGGCCAGGGCCCTGCGCAAAGATTTCAGCCGCTCCCAGTCCCAGTCAACGGAGAATCAGCACCTCGTTATCGCCGAGCCGGCATTGAACTTCGATTCTGAAAAATGGTTTCCCTCGGCCGAGGGCAGCTACAGCAAGGGTGAGCAGGCGCTGGAACGCTACTTGGATAGCCTGCTGGATCCCGCGCAACCGGACGCCCAGTTCTTTGCCCGAGCGGATAACCTGCGCGGCTGGTTGTCCGATGTCGAAACACGCTTAGGGTCGTTGTCTCAGCGCCTGAGTGCCAGCGTTGGGCAAGAACGGATCAATACCGATTTGGCGGGTGATGCCAATGCACAGCAGTCGACGCCGGCGCCGGCGGTCTCGGTGGTGAAAACCCCGTGGCTTGAAATTGATGATGTGTTTTACGAAGCCCGCGGCAGTGCCTGGGCGTTGATTCAGGTGCTGCGTGCGATCGAAGTTGATTTTGCTGGGGTGTTGGACGACAAGAATGCGCGTGCGTCGGTGCGTCAAATAATTCGCGAGCTTGAGGCCACTCAGGCCAACGTGTGGAGCCCCGTTATCATGAACGGCAGCGGTTTTGGCATGTTTGCCAACCACTCCCTGGTGATGGCCAGCTACATCAGCCGCGCCCATTCGGCGATGACGGACCTGCGCTCGCTACTGAGCGAAGGGTAGCGACCGCGCCTATCGACGGGGGAAAAAAAGCCCGGCGTAACAAGGGTTAGGCCGGGCTTTTTTGTTCAGCTGCTTTTGCCTTGGTGAGCGGTTAGCCCTTGTAGGCAGCAACCGATGCGGTCACGGCTTCGCGAGCAGCATCGCTTCCGCGCCAGCCGTCAACCTTGACCCACTTGCCGTCTTCCAGATCCTTGTAGTTCTCGAAGAAGTGCTGGATTTGGTCCAGCAGCAACTGACCCAGATCGGCCGGCTCTTGCACGTGGTCGTACAGCTTGCTGACTTTGGTGTGGGGAACGGCCAGTACTTTGGCGTCTTTGCCCGCTTCGTCGGTCATGTCGAGAATGCCGATGGGGCGCGCGCGAATGATGCTGCCGGGCATAACCGGGTAGGGCGTGACAACCAACACGTCCAGCGGGTCGCCATCTTCGCCAAGCGTGCTGGGGACAAATCCGTAGTTGGCGGGGTAGAACATGGGCGTGGCCATGAAGCGGTCGACCATGACAGCGTCAAAATCTTTGTCGATTTCGTATTTGATCGGGTCTGCGTTGGCAGGGATTTCGATCGCGACATAGATGTCGTTGGGCAGGTCTTTGCCCGCGGGAATATCGTTAAATGACATGCGTCTACCTAGGTTTATTGAGTGAAAACGGGCGGATTATCCCTGCTGGGGGAATAACCCGCAATATCGCCTTTAGGCTTGCCATTATGGCTTGCCGTCACGGCTTGCCAGTGTCGGGTCGCTAAGCGCGCGGGGGCAGCTTGCGCGTCACGGTACGGTTCAGGTCCAGGCGCTGGTATTCGGGTAGGCCGTTTTTGAACGGCGGAAAACACTCGCCCTCGATTAATGGCTGTAAATAGTCCCGCGCGGCGGCGGTAATCCCGTAGCCATTATCCGTGATGAAGTCCCGCGGCATAAATTTTTCGTGGTTGGCAACTTCGGACAGGGGCGCGGGTTCGACACTCCAGGTGTAGCTGTCACCTTCGCCGCGAATGATTGCGGGCATGACCCCTTGCATGCCACCGGCGGCATAGCGCGCGGCGGCCTCGCCCACGGCGATAGCCTGATCCAGATCCGTCTTTGACGAAATATGACGAGCACTGCGCTGCAGGTAATCGGCGATGGCGTAGTGGTATTTGTGCCCGGTGCGCTCGCCCACCAATTTGGCCAAGGCGGGGGCGACGCCGCCCAGCTGCGCGTGACCGAAGGCGTCCTTCACGCCGCTTTCAGCCACAAAGGTGCCATCAGCGTACGCAATGCCTTCGCTGGCGACGACCACGCAGTAGCCGTAGTCGGCAACGCAGCGATCGACTTCGTTTAGGAAATCGTCCGCATCAAAGGTCAACTCGGGGAACAAAATCATGTGCGGCGGGAACTGCGCTTGGTCGCTGGCCAGGCCAGCCGATGCCGCAATCCACCCGGCGTGGCGTCCCATGACTTCCATGATGAACACCTTGGTCGACGACCCGCACATGCTGGCGATGTCGTAGCCAGCCTCGGCGGTCGAGGTCGCAATGTATTTGGCGACGCTGCCGAACCCCGGGCAGTTATCGGTGACGGCTAAATCGTTATCAATGGTCTTGGGGATGCCAATGCAGGTTAGCGGGTAGCCAAGTTCAGACGCCAACAGGCTCACCTTGTGTGCGGTGTCCATGCTGTCGTTACCGCCGTTATAAAAAAAGTAACCAATGTCGTGCGCATCGAACACTTCGATTAAGCGCTCGTACTCGGTTCGGTTTTGCTCGAGCCCTTTGAGCTTGTAGCGGCAGCTGCCGAACGCGCCGCCGGGGGTCCAAAGCAAGTGTTCGAGGGTGTCGTTCGAAAATTTGCCCGTGTCGATCAGGTTTTCATCCAGGGCGCCAATGATGCCTTCGCGCCCCGCGTAGACGGTTCCGAAGGTATCCGGGCGTGCTCGGCAGCCTTGGATAAGGCCCCAGGCGCTGGCATTAATGACGCTGGTGACGCCTCCGGATTGGGCGTAAAAAGCGTTGCGTCCTGACATGGTTCATCCCTGAGTAGTGCGGCGGCGCCATCGTTGTCAATGCAAAGCGGCGTGTCAACCAAATCAGGCCGATCGCGCTTTAGGTTTTCGTCCGATGGCCCCATAGTTTCGGTTATGACTGATTTTGTAAAAACGGTAACCCTCGGGGTTACAGGCGCGTCTGGCGCTCCCTACACCTTAGGGCTTCTGCGCGCGTTGGTTCAACAGGACGTGCGAGTATGGTTCATGATCTCGCAAGCCGCGCGCGTTGTGTTTGGCGAAGAGACGGACCTTAAGCTACCCCCGAAAGCGGCTGACTTAGAGCGTTACCTTAGCGACACCTTCGGCGCACGGGAGGGCCAAATTCGCGTGTTCGGCGAGCAGCAGTGGTCCGCGCCGGTTGCGTCGGGCAGTGGTGCAAGCGTGCCCATGGTGGTCTGTCCCTGTTCAACCGGGTGCCTATCGGCGATTGCGACGGGCGCGAGTAATAACCTGCTGGAACGCGCGGCGGATGTTGCATTGAAGGAGCGCAGGCCCTTGATTCTGGTGCCGCGGGAAACGCCGTACTCGGCGATCCACCTTGAGCATATGCTGTCACTAACCCGCCAGGGCGCGGTGATTTTGCCGGCGAGTCCGGGTTTTTACCGCTCGCCTCAAGGGATCGATGATTTGGTGGATTTTGTGGTGGCCCGGATACTGGGTCAGCTTGGACTTGAGCAAACTTTGGTGCCGCGATGGGGGGCACGTCATGAGTGATCATCTGCGTTTACCGGTATTTGTTTTGGGTGTGGTGATCGCGCCGGGTGGGCGGCTGCCACTGCGTGTTTTTGAGCCGCGTTATTTGGCCATGGTCAAATGGTGCATGCGCCATGGTGAAGGCTTTATTGTCGTGACGCCTGACGGCGATGGTTTCGCCCAGCGCGGTTGCGTTTGCCGCATCGTTGACTTCGATCAGTTGCCCGATGGGTGCCTTGGGCTAACGGCGGCGGGCGATTCACTCGTTGAGCTGACCGCACCTGCGCAAGATGAGGATGGGCTGTGGTGGGCCGAGCAGCAGGCGCTTCCGCCTGAGGCTGATTTCGAGCCCGGTGAAGACGAGGCCGATCTGGTTAATTTACTGGTGTCATTGAGCGAGCACCCTGCGGTGCAGTCCCTCGATCTGGATATCGATTTTGAAAGCGCGTCGGAAGTGGGCTGGCGGCTGATCGAATTGTTGCCGTTTGACGTGCCGGTGAAGCAATCGCTGATTGAGCTGCACAATCCGTCGCTGCGTTTGGAGGCCCTGCGCGACGCCCTGTCCAGTCTGCAGGCCCCGACCTAAAAACTGCGGTTCGCCCCCGTCAATTGGCGGGCGAACCCTGCTACAATCTGCGCGTTAAATTTGACGACGTGGAACCCATGACGCTCTCTGACTATATGCACCAGCTTGGCCAGCAAGCCCGCGCGGCTTCGCGTTTGATGGCACAGGCCACCACTGCGCAGAAAAATGCCACGCTCGTAGAGACGCTGTCTAATCTCGATACCGTAAAAACGCTGAATGCCGAAGGTGCCGTATTGCGTAAGTGGGACGTGGCCATCGGGCAGT
>CAKZQE010000096.1 GCA_937139465.1 uncultured Gammaproteobacteria bacterium | reverse complement strand
CCCAGTTACGAAAACCGCTGGTGGTGCAGTGATCCTCGTCCGCCAGCATGCCGTCGATTTCACTAATTTCAGCAGCTGTGGCCGGCCCCTGGGTGTCGCCCGAACAGGGCGTATCGGCAAAAAATCCCATGGGGTTTTGCGACACACCCTGCGCGTCACGCGCCCCATCCCAGGTCGGCGCGTCCAAGGCAATGTCGCGAATGTCGTAGCGGTCCTCGTTGGTTTCGTTCCACAGGTACTCGACGTTGGGATCGTAGTCACCCGGGTACTCTTTCCAGCCATCCGGCGCCAGCATGGACTGGGAGTTGTCCAGCACCAACAACACATTGGGCTCGACGACCCCCAATGACGACTGCGCAAAATCGCTACGGCTGTAAATATCCGTGTCCCGGGCGAAGCTCGGCGTGCTAACACCGGCGGCCAGTAACGTGGCCGCTGTCAACACACCGGCGAATAGGGCGGAGGTGGCGCGAGTTACAACTGCAATCATCAATAATTACACGCATCGGAGGGCGCCAGTCGCGACGCCCCAAGGTTGATTTGAGCCCGCGTTCCGGTGCCGGCCCCGGTCGCCGTGGCTTCCAAGTTAAACCACACCCGCTTGGCACCTGCACCCATCATGTTGCCGGTGCCGGTCGAGCCATCATCGCCACAAAACAGTTCGCGCACATTGATAGCCACCGCGTCGGTATTCAGCATGCTGGGGTTGCCGGCCAGCGCGGCGACATCGAAGGTTTGATTCACCATGCCGGGCTGCAACTGCCCCGGCGCCAGGCGAATAAATGCCACCAGCCCCTGTTCGGCGTTTTCACGAGTTTCACTCAACCATTGGCGGGCCGTGGTAATGGCCAAGTCCGTGCGTAGGGTCGAGGACATGGCCACGCCAATCAGCGACAGCACGGTCAAAATGACCAGCGTCACAATCATGGTTGAGCCCCTCATTTTGGCTGTATAGCGAACCTGACAGCGACTCATAAGATCCGATTCCGAAGGTTAAAGGTGCCGCTGAATAGGCTGCGGTTATATTGGCACGCGTTGGTGTCAGCGCTGTCGGCACAGGTCCAGGTGTCACCGCTTGGTAGGGTGTAGGACGCGGTGTCCGTGCCGCCAGCGGCGCCCGTTTCCCGCACCACCACGGCCAGGCGCAGCGATACCGCACGGGACCAGTCGATACCTGCCGTATCGTGCGGGACGTAGCGGTCTATTTGGCCATTGGCGTCGGCCAACCCCACCAAGTAGTCCACCCGCTCAACGCCGGCCACCAAGGGCTCTTCGACCATAGCCGGCTGCGAGCCCAGCATGTTCAAACGCTGACGCACCAACGTTGGCGTTGCATCGTCACCGGCGGCACAGGCGCCACCGGCCCCACTAGGGTTAGCGCAGGGGCGAACGTAATAAATGGCCGGCTGCCAGCGCATCACTTCTACCGAACCGCCGTCGGCGTACACCCGATCCTCAAAGTTGGTGCGCAGGGTTTGGTAATCGGTGTTGCCGAAAAACAACGCGCCGCCACCGGGACTGGCTTGGACGTAGTAGCCATCGTTTGGCAGTGGGGCTGACGCGTTATTCGGTGGCACCGGCACCCCGTCGACACTACGAATTTCAAGCACCGGCGAGTTCAAATCGATGTTGGACTGCAAGATGCAGTCATAAAAGGCGTTGGCCGCGGCGGTATTGGCAAAGGTGTTGACCTGCAATGCCGGCCGCGTCTGCGTCGAGTCCAGCACGGTGGCCTGACAGCGGTTATTGGCCAGTCCAGTGCTGGCGCGATTAACCAGCGGATCATCCCCGTCCATGGTGCCGTAAAAGCCCGCCAGACGAATATGGTTGCCCAAAATTATACCGAGTGCAAGCGCAATTGTAATTCGGAGAAAAGGTATGTTTTGAATTGTTTTTTCCAAAAGGAAATACTATTTTGGGGGATATTACAAACCCCCAGTGTTTTTTTGCGTCAAAATTTTTCAACTCCCAACATTTGGCAACTACATGATTGTTAAGTGTTGACATATTAAGACACTGTTTGTGACTAAAAACCCTTCTTGATTTGATAAACTTGCAGAAAATATCCATGCAAATTTTCAAGCAAGTGTTGCATGCCCCAAGTCTTTGGACAT
>CAKZQE010000095.1 GCA_937139465.1 uncultured Gammaproteobacteria bacterium | reverse complement strand
CGGGTCCAGGTCCTGCCCCGCGATCGCCGACACCTCAGTGAATCGCGACAACAGGTAACGCCCGACGCCACCCACGCCCGAGGCCAGTTCCAGGCATCGTCCGGAGGGCACGCCCTGGGCAAAAGCCGCATCCAACACAGCGCGACCACCCAGGTGGAAATGCTCGAGCCTACTCAATGCAGATTCGGCGGCGCGGTAGTCCCTTGGTAACTGGTCGATCCAGCCGAGGTCAGAGGTTGGGATAGTTGGGTCCCCCACCGCCCTCGGGCACCCACCAGGTGATGTTTTGGGCCGGGTCTTTGATGTCACAGGTTTTGCAGTGCACACAGTTTTGCGCGTTGATCTGAAAATGGGGCTGGCCGTCCACTTCCGTCACTTCATAGACCCCCGCGGGGCAATAGCGCTGGGCAGGCTCATCAAAGCGCGCCAGGTTATCCGTCAAGGGGATCGATGCGTCCGCCAACCGCAGGTGCACCGGCTGATCCTCGTCGTGCTGGGTATTGGACAGGTACACCGAGCTCAACTTGTCAAAGCTGAGCTTGCCATCGGGCTTGGGGTAGGCAATCGGCGCGCAGTCGCCCGCAGGCTTCAAACTGGCGTGGTCTGGCGTGGTATCGCGCACGGTCCAGGGCAACCGCCCGCCCAGCAGGTTTTGATCGAGCAGATTCAACGCGCCGCCAAGGACTGGTCCGTAGCGGTGCAGCACCGGACCGAAGTTGCGCGTGGCCGCCAGCTCACGCCCGGCCCAGCTATTGGCGAAGCGAGTGTCCAGGTCCAGCGTGTCGGTATCCCCGTCGACAATCGCTTCCGCGGCCAACAAACCACTTTTCATGGCGGTGTGCGTGCCTTTGATTTTCGCCATGTTCAGGGTGCCCGCATCGCACCCAATCAGCAGCCCGCCGGGGAACGCCATGCGCGGCAAGGCGTGGTGCCCGCCCTTGGCGATGGCACGTGCGCCGTAGCTAACACGGGTGCCGCCGGACAGGGTCGCCGCCAGCACCGGGTGGTGTTTGAGCCGTTGGAATTCATCGAAGGGGCTCAGGTGCGGATTGTCATAATTCAAATCGACGATCAGCCCCACCACCGCTTGCTGGTTTTCCAGATGGTACAAAAACCAACCACCGCCGGTTTTACCCAGCGGCCAACCGGCGCCATGCATGACATGACCCGGGCGATGCTGATCGGCTGGAATGTCCCACAGCTCCTTGATGCCGAGCCCGTAATGCTGCGGGTCGGCGTCCTTCGCCAGACCGAACTGGGCCTGCAGCTGCTTGCCCAGATGCCCGCGCGCGCCTTCGGCAAAAATGGTGTGCCGGGCACGCAGATGCATCCCTGGCATGTATGAATCCTTGGGCTGACCCTGGGCGTCGACCCCCATGTCGCCGGTTTCGATGCCGACCACACAGTCGTTTTTGATCAGCACCTTGGCGGCGGCAAAGCCCGGGAACACCTCGACACCCAGTGCCTCGGCCTGCTCAGCCAGCCAGCGGCACAGGTTGCCTAGGCTGATCACCTGGTTGCCGGCATTGTGCAGCGGCTTTGGCACCAGCCATGCCGGGACACGCTGACCACGATCGGCCGATGCAAGCCAGTAAAACTCGTCACCCGAAACGGGTGTATTCAGTGGCGCGCCGCGCTCGCGCCAGTCAGGGAATAGCTCGTCCAGCGCACGGGTTTCGATGACCGCCCCGGACAGAATATGCGCCCCAACTTCGGAGCCTTTTTCAAGCACACAGATCGACAGTGGCTCATCACGCTCTGCGTTGAGCTGCGCCAATCGACACGCCGCCGATAGGCCCGCGGGACCGGCACCGACGATCACCACATCGAAGTCCATGGATTCACGCTCGACAGGCTGACTCATCACAACCACTCCGCCGGCATCGCCATGACGCTGCGGCTACCGCCGACCATCGACGCGGCATGGGCTGCGGCCCGGGGCAACAGCTGAGCACAGTAGAAGTCGCTGCTGTGAACCTTGCCCTGCAGAAAGTCAGGGTCCCCCTCAGCATCGGCCGCCAGACGGGCGCTTTTCACCATCAGCCAACCGCCGCACAAATAGCCCATGTGCATCAAATAGTGATGCGCCACAGCCGGCGCCCACTCCGGGTCGCTGGCGTGCCCAGCGAGTAACTGCGCCAGGGTCACCTCGGCGGTATTAAGGGCTTGCTCCATGGGGCCATGGCCCTCGCAATCAGCGCGCATCGTCGCCAGCATCGAACGGGCAATGTCGCCTGAATTCGCCAGTGTTTTGCGACCGACAAAGTCCAGCGCCTGAATACCCGTGGTGCCCTCGTATATCGGCAAGATACGGGCATCGCGAAAATGCTGCGCAACGCCGGTTTCCTCGACGTACCCCATGCCGCCATGAACCTGAACCGCCAGCGAGGTCATCTCAACGGATAACTCCGTTAGCCACCCCTTCACGATCGGCGTGTACCACTCGGCCAGAGCCCGGTGGCTGGGGTCCTGGGCCGCCCGATCCAGCTCGCTACTGGCGACCAAGGCCAACGCGCGCATGGCTTCACAGGCCGCGCGCTGGGTCATCAACATGCGCCGCACATCGGGGTAATCAATGATGCTGATTTTCGAGCCGTCCCGGCGCGTGCCCTGGGTCCGCTCGCGGGCGTAGTCCCGCGCCTGCTGATAGGCGCGCTCACTGATCGCAAGGCCCTGGACGCCGACCGCTTGGCGGGCATGGTTCATCATGGTGAACATGTATTTCAGCCCTTGGTGGGCCTCGCCAACGAGGTAGCCTTCGGCGCCGTCGTACTGCATCACGCAGGTTGGGCTGCCATGGATGCCCAGCTTGTGTTCCAGCGATAACGCGCGGACGTCGTTGGGTTCGCCCGGTTCGCCTGCGCTGTCTAAGCGGAACTTGGGCACCACGAACAGGCTGATGCCTTTGACGCCTGCGGGGGCATCGGGCAATCGCGCCAGCACCAGGTGCAGGATGTTGGGGGTCATCTGGTGATCGCCCCAGGTGATGTAAATTTTCTGGCCAGTGATGGCGTAGCGTCCATCTCCCCTCGGCTCGGCGCGGGTTTTAATCGCGGCCAAATCGGAACCGGCATCGGGCTCGGTGAGGTTCATGGTGCCGGTCCACTCGCCACTGCTCATGCGAGGCAAAAACAGGTCACGCAGGGCATCATCCGCATGGTGCGTCAGCGCCTCAATCGCCCCTTGGCTTAGCATCGGGCACAGGCTAAAGGCCAGGTTTGCGCTCTGCCAAATCTCGTTGACTGCGGTGCCTATTACGTTGGGCAAACCCTGACCACCGTGGGACTGCGGCGCCGTCAAGCCAACCCATCCGGCCTCGGCGAGCCCTTGGTAAACCGCTTTAAATCCGGGCGATTCCTGAACACCCTGAGGGCTCAGGGTTGGTGGATTGAGGTCGCCGTCGCGATTGGCCGGCGCCATGACCTCGGCCGCATAGCGGCCGGCCTCGTCAAGAATGGCGCTGGCAAGGTCTTGATCGACCTCGTCCAATCCAAGCTCGGCACATAAGCCATCAAGGCCCACCAGATGGGTCAGCACAAATTCAAGGTCAGCGGTTGGGGGATGATAGTTCACGGCGGGCTCCTGTTTTGAGACAGTGTCGGGCCCGTCGCCGGCGGGCAAAATGACCAATAAAGCCCCATTCTTAACATATTCGGCCAGCGCCTCTGCTACGATGCCTCCATGGATCCCAAACGCAACAGTATTTCGGCCCACTACCTACATGCGATCTGCGCGGGGGCGGCGCGGCGCGGTCTGACGCCCGAGTCGATTCGGGCCAACGCAGGCATTCCACCGGACTTGTCAGCGGACGCGCGGCTGACATCGGATCAATTCAGCCGTTTGCTGCTGGACGTGTTTAGGCGCGCCGATGACGAGTTCATGGGGTTGACCCGCGACGCCTGCCTGCACGGGGCCTTTGTGATGATGGCCAAGCAAGCGGTGACGCTGGATAACCTGCGCGCGGTGTATCAGCACATCGAGCGGTTTTACCGTTTGGTCACGCGGGATTTAGCCTTCGCCCTGGTAATCGACAGCGGCGAGGCCCGCGTTGGCTTAACACTGACGGATCCGGCGCTGGACCGCGCCCATACCCTGCGCGAATTCTACCTGCTACTGATGCACCGCTTTCCGAGCTGGCTGGTGGGCAAGCGCGTGCCGCTGAAACGCGTTGAATTGGACTTTCCGCCACCTGCGCACCGTGACGAGTACGGCTTAATTTTTGGGCAGCCAGGTGTATTTGACGCCACGAGTTCAGGGTTTGTGTTTGACTCCAGCGCCCTGTATTGGCCCGTGGTTCAGACCCCGGATAGCCTCAAGGCCCACCTGGACGACGCGCCGCTCAATTGGGTCACCCGCCAGCAACTGCACCCTAGCGTCACCCGTCGCGTCACTCAGGTGCTGCGCGACACCCGACCGATAGGGATGGCACGCATTCAGTCAGTCGCCGATGCCCTGCACATGACCGAACGCACCCTACGCCGCAGGCTCAGTGACGAGGGCACCTCGTATCAGGACTTGAAGGATCAGGTGCGCCGGGACTACGCCGCACGGCAACTGGCGCAGCCGAACGTGTTGATGGCCAATATTGCCAGCGAACTTGGGTTTTCAGATCCGGGTGCGTTTTCCCGGGCGTTCAAGGGCTGGACAGGGCAGGCGCCCCGTCACTACCGCGGCGATTAAATTTTCGCCGTCAATTCCGGCAACACCGTGAACAGATCCCCAACCAACCCGTAATCCGCCGATTCAAAAATCGGTGCCTCTGGATCGCTGTTGATCGCCACCACGACCTTGGATGATTTCATGCCAGCCAGGTGCTGAATGGCCCCTGAAATACCGATCGCGATGTACAGATCCGGGGCCACAACCTTGCCGGTCTGACCGACCTGCAGGTCATTGGCGACGTAACCGGCATCAACCGCCGCCCGCGAGGCCCCGACGGCGCCGCCGAGCTTATCGGCGAGCTCAAATACCAAATCAAAGTTCTCGCGACTGCCGACGCCGCGACCGCCGGACACCACCACAGACGCGGCGGTCAACTCGGGCCGATCCGACTGCGCCAACTCAGCACCTACAAAGGCCGTATGCGCCGGCACCTCGCCCAGCGTCGCCGGCTCAATCGGCGCCTCCTGCTCACCGGGCATCGCCGCGGCAAAGGCCGATGCACGGACACTCAGGACTTTTAATGGGTCGCGGCTGTGCACCGTGGCAATCGCGTTGCCGGCATAAATTGGGCGCTGGAAACGCTCGCCCGAGAGCACAGCGGTCACATCCGTCAGGCAATCAACGTCCGCCAGCGCGGCCACCCGCGGCAGCAGGTCTTTGCCAAAGGTGGTGGCCGCCGCCAAAACGTGAGTCACGCCGCTCAGGTTAGCCACCACCGTGGGCGCCATCACCGCCGCCATGGGGTGGGCAAAACAGTCACCCTTCGCCAGCAATACCCGGCTGACCGTCGGCAACCGAGCGGCCTGCTGAGCCACGGTGTCGGTCGCGCTCATCACCAACACCGCGATCGGCTGATCCAAGGCTTGGGCCGCAGTCAATGCGTTTAGGGTGGCAGCCTTCAGTGCCTGGCCGTCGTGTTCTGCAATCAATAACGTCGTCATGGTTTGTCCTCAAAGCACCTGGGCGTCGTGTTTTAGTGCGTGAATCAGGGCGTCGACGCTGTCGACTCGGATGCCGCCGCTGCGCTCGGTGGGAGTTTCAACGCGCTCCAGCGTGACCCCAGAGGTCATGGCGACACCCAAAGCCTCGGGCGTTTGGCTGGCCATGGGCTTACGCTTGGCCTTCATGATGTCGGGCAACTTGATGAATCGTGGTTCGTTCAACCGCAGGTCGGTGGTGACAACGCTTGGCCCTGTCAGGGCCAGTGTTTCGAGGCCTCCGTCGATTTCACGCGTGACTTCAAAGCCGGCGTCGGTTTTGCGCACAGCCGATGCAAAGGTCGCCTGCGGCCAGCCCAACAGCGCCGACAGCATCTGCCCGGTTTGGTTGTTGTCACTGTCGATGGACTGCTTGCCCAGCATCACCAACTGCGGCGATTCCTCCCGTGCCACCGCCGCCAGCCCCTTGGCGACGGCAAGGCCGCCAGCAGGCCCGTCATGTTCAACCCAGATACCCCGGTCAGCCCCCATCGCCAGGGCCGATCGAATTTGATCCTGGCAGGCTTTCGGTCCTATCGAAACCACCACCACTTCGCTGGCTTCGCCGCGCTCTTTTAGCCGAATGGCCTCCTCGACGGCTATTTCGCAAAAGGGGTTCATGGACATTTTGACGTTGGCTAAATCGACGTCGGACTGATCCGGCTTGATGCGAACTTTGACGCTGTAATCGATCACGCGTTTGACCGCGACCAGCACTTTCATTGGGCTGACTCCTGGTTAGCAATGTCGCGCAGGGCGAACTTTTGAACCTTGCCGGTCGAGGTCCGGGGCAAGGTCTGAAAACGCACGTGCTTCGGCGCTTTAAAGTGGGCCATGTGTTCACGGCAGTACTGGATGATCGCCTCGGCTGTCAGCTCGCTGCCGTCTTCCAACGTGACAAAGGCACAGGGCACCTCGCCCCAGGTGTCGTCGTGCTTGGCCACCACCGCTGCATCTTTGATTTCAGGGTGGCGGAACAGGGCTTCTTCGACCTCGATTGACGAAATGTTCTCGCCACCGGAAATAATGATGTCTTTGGATCGGTCTTTGATTTCGATGTAGCTGTCCGGGTGCCATACGCCCAGGTCACCGGAGTGAAACCAACCGCCGGCAAAGGATTCCGCCGTGGTCTCTGGGTTTTTCAGGTACCCCTTCATGACCACGTTGCCACGCATCATGATTTCACCAATGGTCGTGCCGTCCATGGGCACCGGCTCCAAGGTATCAGGATTGGCCACGACCAGGCCTTCCTGCATGGGTACCGGGACGCCCTGTCGGGCCTTTAAACGGGCTTGATCGGCGACCGCTAAATCCGCCCAGTCGCTGTCCCATTCACACACCACACAGGGACCATAGGTTTCGGTTAGGCCGTAAGTG
>CAKZQE010000094.1 GCA_937139465.1 uncultured Gammaproteobacteria bacterium | reverse complement strand
TGGCTTCCTGGCTGGCGACCGCAACATAATTCATCGCGCCGAGCGAGACGACCTTGCAGCCGCGCAGCGCCTTTTTCAGCGTCGTCACGCAGCCCAGCACCTGACCTTCGCGCAACCAAGACCAGTTGAGGGCAGCTTGATGCGCTTTTTGATCGTTGCGTTATTCGGGTTGTTGCTCAATGCTGGGTTCGTTCATGTAGTGACTCAGGCGCAGTTGGACTACCGCTGGGCATTGCTTCCAATGCTGGTCTTTGTTCCGGTCGCGACCTTTTTACTGAGCAAGCACTGGGCATTTCGCCGTGGATAGCGGAGGGGTGGCATGAGTGGCCTTTCGATCTGCATTATCGCCTGCAACGAGGCGGTTCGTTTGCCAAAAACCTTGGCTGCCATTGATGGCCTAGGTGACGAGTTGCTGCTAATCGATTCGGGCAGCACTGATGGGACGCAAAAAATCGCCGAAGATGCCGGTGCGCGCGTTATTCACAGTGACTGGTTCGGGCACGCTTGGCAGAAAGCGGTGGCAACTGAGCACTGCCAGGATGATTGGGTGTTGATGTTAGATGCTGACGAAGCCCTTTCTCCTGAACTGTTTCAAGCGATCAAGCGCCTAAAGCAATCCAATTTTGGCAGGCACAGTGCGTACCGCATGCAATGGCGGCTGGCCTTTCCACACGAGGCTCGGGCCGGCCGCCTACGTAACCAGGGCAAGCTAATTCGATTGTGGGATCGCCACCATGCTTTCATCGAAAAACAAGTCGATTCCAACGATGATCGTCCGAAAGTCGTCCTGGGGTCGGTGGGCTTGCTTCCTGGGTACGTGCTTCATACCACCTTAATCAGCTTGTCACATATTGAAGGGAAATATCATCAGCTAACGGATGAGCAAGCCCGACACAATGTTGCTCGCGGGAAGACCTACCCTCTGTGGCGCTTATATCTCGAGTGGCCCATCAAAATGGTCAAGTATTTGTTTCTGCGTAAGCACATTCTGTACGGCTGGTATGGCTGGGCTTTATCGGCTGTAGCGGCCCATCGAAACTTTATGAAAATTGCTAAAACGATTGAGCTGACAAAAACGAAACAGCGATCTAAAGCTTAGACAACAACCAAACGGCGGCCCGGTGGGCCTCGTTCAACGGCCGCATGTCAGGCTCGCCTTGGATCACTGCCCGGGCGACCCGAGTATTGTTAGCTGGCAATTGAGCCAAGGTGACCTGCGCATTTGTGCTCCACGCCTCAAAGACCATGGATGCTGAGTCAGGGGTGACCCAGATGGCACTTGCCTCGGCCATTAGGCTGGCCAATTGCCCGGTTTGACTGTCCTTCCAGTGAATGAACTGGTCGCCCAACTGTGTTTGCAGTTGACTCGAAAGCAGCGTTGGCGTGCGACGCGAATCCAAAACCCGCGCCGTCGGGTGGGCATCCAGCCAAGTCATCAGCTGTTGATAAATTGACTCGTCGTCCCACTGAAAGTGCTTGGATATGCCGCCGATCACTGCAACAGGGTGATCGCTTGGGTTATCGCTGGCTCGGACTCGATTCATCGGGCCGCGGGTTCGATGGGTGTAGTCATTGCCTTGGACGCCATCGTGCTCGGGGATGATTCGTAGGCTGGCCCCATGCCCCAAGCCGCTTGGGCGCATCACAACAACGCGGGGTATCCGGTACAGATATCCCAGCCACCAAAGTGAGGTATGCGTGCGGCGACCCGCGGCGATAACGAAATCGTAGGTCGGGGCATCGGCGGATAATGCATCACGGATGCCCCAGAACAATGGCACCGGGGCGATTTTTTTTATGCTGAGATCGGTGATTTCACCCATGCGTTCCAGAAGACCTAGCACCTGGTTTTCGTGGCCAGGTTTGCCGTCGCTGATCCACAGGACTCTCATGTCTCGTCGCCTTGGTACACGCTAGGCTCACCGTCAGGTCGTGTTTTGAAGCGTTTGTGAAGCCACATGTACTGGGAGGGGTGTGTGCGTATGGCTTGTTCCAGCAACTGGTTCATGGTGGTGGCGAACTCGGCATCGCTCTGGCGGTTGGGGTCGCCGGGCCAGGGGCGGAGGACTAGCTTGTAATGCATCGGCTTAACCCGGAAGAAACTAATCGCGACGGGGATGGAGCCACGCTTGGCCAGCTTGCGAAGCCCGGCGTTCGTGGCGGCCGGAATGCCAAAAAAGGGTGCAAATTCGCTACGCGCGCGCCCAAGGTCCTGGTCGGGCGCGAACCAGACAACCTGATTGGCGTCCAAGGCTCGGAATATCCCGCGCACATCATTGCGGTCAATTAAATCCATGAAACGGCCGCGGCCGCGCAGCAGCTCGTTTTCCAGTTGTTGAAAGTTATGTGGGCGATAGGTGGCGGCGTAGCGATGTACTTTTTTCCTAATGGGCTGCCCTCCAAGAACCTAGGCGTTGACACTGC
>CAKZQE010000093.1 GCA_937139465.1 uncultured Gammaproteobacteria bacterium | reverse complement strand
ACGCAACTTCGGTGCCGCGTGCAGACACAATGGGCAGACTCACGGGTTCGCACGCCAGCTGGCCATTAACCACCTTGGCGAAGTCACTGACTGGTGCTAATTGGGCCGGGGCGAACTGAACGGCATGCTTGCCCACGCGCCTGGGCAATTGCGCCGAAATGGCCACTTCTTCTGCGGCAACGCGCGTACCACGGCGCAAATCGTAAAGCTCCAGCGTGACGCCCAGTTCAACCGCCGTTTTCGCACTGGCCCGTGCGCCGGCCCATTTCGCCAGCCGGACGACAGGATCACGGGTGGTGGAAACGCTTTCCCGAGGGCGATCGATCCGGGGCAACAGCAAGTACTGCGCAGCAAATTGCTTGCCCAACACTGTCAGGGCGCGACGGCGCTCGTCAGCGGACAACGACAACAGCTCAAGACCCTGCATGTAGCGAATGTCAAAGTCCGTGTCGCGTTGCATGACCCGCAAAAAAGTATCATCAAAGGCCCCGTGCAGACTGCGCCACGCCAACGGGATGGCGCCGGCCACCTGAACGGGAAATACGATCATGCGATGCCGGTAGCGGCCCTGCTCTGAAGGCTCGCACAGGTTCATGCCGCTGCGCAGCAACTGCCACGTCGTGGCCTGGGCGGCGGGGACCGCCATCAGCATCATCAACCAAAGCCAACCTAGTTTGCGCACGTACCACCCTCCGAATCAGATCCCCTATATCGGACATTGGCGCAGAAGCTTAAGGAGGTCAGTGTATGCGTCACGACCGAGGTAACCGTGGCGCCATTCAGCCTCTTTAAGGTGCAGATACAGGTGCGTCTTTGGCCAGCCCTGTGTCGCGGCCATACGCGCTCGGATACTGGCGCTGAATTGCTCCAGTGACAGCGGGTGAAGCGGCTCAGTTGGCAGCGCATTCACGGGCGTATTTAGCCGGCGGATTCGGCCCGTGTCTAAATCCATCAGCCCCTCATACCCCCAGCCATGGCGGCTGGGGTCAAAAGGCACCTTGCCGTAGAGAATGCGAAAGGCTTCCATGGCGTTATCCGCATTAACCCATTCACTGACCAGCTGATGGCCGACACGGCGAACACCAACAAGGCGCGGCACGGTTTCGCCGACCTGCGGGCGACGGCCTCGAACCCGGCGCTCGTTGGCCTGAATGCTCAACGCGGCGAAGGGGCTTAACCGTTCGCGGTCACGCGCAATACGTCGGCGCAAACGCTGGTAGATCGAATTAACCGACTTGGTGCTGACACCAATACGGGCCGAAAGGCTGGCAGCACTGTCGCCGCGGGCGAACCCTTCGACGATGTTCAAAAAGCGTGGCATCGGCAGCCGGGCACGCTGGCACAGGGGGTTGCGTAATGGCGCATTCATAATCGACTCCTTGTAAACTGACCCCAGTGTCGCGCCAGCCGGCGCGGCAAAATTCCAATGGGCGAATGCGCGTGTACGATTTTCCTGACGACCCGGTAGTCCGCGGCCTAAACGTTTTGTTGGTTGGCGGTGCCGTACGAGATCTGTTGCTGAAGCGCCCGATTCACGAGCGTGATTGGGTGGTGCTGGGCGCCAGCCCAGAGGTCATGCTCGACCGGGGCTTTCAGCCCGTTGGCAAAGACTTCCCGGTGTTTTTGCATCCGACCACGCACGAGGAATACGCGCTGGCCCGGACCGAACGCAAAACCGCAGCCGGCCATCAGGGCTTCGCATTTTATGCCGCCCCCGACGTCACCCTCGAGGACGATCTAAGCCGGCGCGACTTCACCATCAATGCCATGGCAATTGACCGCCACGGGGCGCTTCACGACCCCTACGACGGCCAAACGGCCATTGCACAGCGACAACTCGTTCCCGTTAGCGCGGCTTTTGATGAGGACCCATTACGGGTCATTCGTGCGGCCCGCTTTATCGCGCAGCTGCCGGGTTTTTCAGCGTCTCAGGCGCTACTGGATCGTTTGCCTGCCATGCGCGACGAGCTCCGGACGCTGTCGGTTGAACGGCTTTGGAAAGAGGCCAGCAAGGCCTTCGCCGGTGACGCCCGGCGCTTTTTCGAATGCCTGAATGCCTGGGCGCTTTTCGATGCCTTAGGCTTGCCGGCCTTTTGGCACCCACCGCAGGCCACCGAGGGGCCGCGGGATCAGCAGCTGGCAACCTGGAACGCGCTGGCCCCGGCACCACTGCAGTGGCCCGCGGCCTGGCGCGCACCGAAGACGGTCCTGGAGTTGATGGCTGATGCACGGGACTGGCAGATCGAACCGGACCAGCGGCCCAGCGTCATGTTGCGGGCCGGGGCAATTAAAAACACCCCACGTTGGCAACGGCTGTATCAGTGGATTGATGACGACCGCGTGGCGCCGCGCATCGCGGCCGCCCGGGCCATTAAGGCGTCGGACTTCGCCAACGAGCACCAGGGGCCGGCACTGGGCCAGGCGTTGAACTCGGCCTGGCTTAGGACGCTCGCTGGCGAGTGATGCGCACGCCCAAGGACTGCGTGCCGGGAACCGCGCCCGGCTTATGCAGCGTCAGCGTCAATCGCGACAGCTCAAAGGTCGCCAGCAAGTCCGCGGCGACTGCCTCGGCCAGGGTCTCGATCAGCTGCGGCTGCAGACTCGACACCACCGCTCGCACCCGTTGGCTGACCGCGTCGTAATTCAGGGCCAGGCCTAAGTCATCGCTTTGCCCGGCCGGTCGGTTATCCCAATCCATGTCCAAATCGACCAACAATTCACGCGGCGCAACGCGTTCAAAGTCATAAACCCCAACAATGGTTTCGCACACCAAACCCGTAATAAAGACAGAATCAGACATGGGAGAGTTCCTCGAGCGGCCAACGTGGCCGTGGTTCCGGGTAAGCCGCATCGCTCTGCCCGGCCTGGATGCGCTGGGCCCCGGCGTAGGCGATCATGGCCCCATTGTCGGTGCAGTAGGCCAACGGCGGATAAAACAATTCGGCATCCAGCTGCGACAAGCGCTCGCGTAAGCGCAGGTTAGCCGCCACACCACCGGCCAGGACCAACCGCTTCAAGCCGGTTTCCTCAAGCGCACGACGGCACTTCACAAACAAGGTCTCGGCAACCGTGTATTCAAAGGCCGCTGCCAGATCTGCCGCGTCCTGACCACGGACGTGACCCTGAACCGCCAGCTTTTTCGCCTGCACCAGCGCCTGGGTTTTCAGCCCGCTGAACGACAGGTCCAGCCCCGGCCTGTCAACCATAGGGCGCGTCATTTTGAACCGACGCGGATCGCCCTGCTGGGCCAGTTTCGCCAGGTGCGGACCACCGGGATAGGGCAGGTCCAGCAGTTTGGCGACCTTGTCGAAGGCTTCCCCAGTGGCGTCATCAATGGTGCCGCCGAGCAAGCGATATCGCCCTACGCCCAACACTTCGATGAACTGACTGTGCCCACCGGACACCAACAGCGCCACGAACGGAAATTCGGGGGCGTTATCCGCCAGCATTGGGGCCAACAAATGGCCTTCGAGATGGTGCACGCCAAGCGCCGGGATACCCAAGCCCGCCGCCAGGCCGCGGGCCGTACTGATGCCGACTAATAAAGCGCCGACCAAACCCGGACCGCGTGTGTAGGCGACACCATCTAAGTCGCCGGCTTCAATACCGGCCTCCTTTAAGGCGTCTTTGATCAGCCAGGGCAGCTTGCGGACGTGATCGCGCGACGCCAATTCAGGCACCACGCCACCATACTCCGCATGGGTTGCGGCCTGGGTATAGAGTTGGTGACTAAGCAGTCCCTGGTCGGTGTGATAGACGGCAACGCCGGTCTCGTCACAGCTGGTTTCAATGCCGAGAATATTCATGGCGCCACCCTATGTGCGAAAGCCTTGATGTTCAATCCATTCCTCTGTATCTTTTCGCGCCCTTATGGGTCAAAAGACCCGAATCAACCTAGAGAGGTGAGATACCTGTGCCGTTCGTTAAAGTCAAAGACAACGAGCCTTTTGACGTAGCCCTGCGTCGTTTTAAGCGTTCATGCGAAAAAGCTGGAGTTCTGAGCGATGTACGTCGCCGTGAATTCTACGAAAAGCCCACGTCAGTGCGTAAGCGCAAGGCGGCTGCGGCGGTTAAGCGTCACTTGAAAAAGTTGTCACGCGAAACCAAAAAGTTCGAACGCCTGTACTAAGGCTTAGCCCTCAACGATGAGTGAGCTAAAGGCACAGTTGACCGGCGCCATGAAGGACGCGATGCGAGCGAAAGACAAACTTCGCTTAGGCACCATCCGCATGGCACTGGCCGCACTGAAGCAAAAGGAAGTCGACGAGCGGGTAGAACTGACCGACGCCGACGTCCTGGCTATCGTCACTAAGCTGGTAAAACAGCGTGACGATTCAGCCACCCAATACCGCGACGCGGGCCGCGACGACCTTGCGGACACCGAAATAGCGGAAGCTGAAATTCTGAAGTCCTTTTTGCCCTCCCCTTTGTCGGAGGACGAACTGGCAACCCTGATCGATCAAGCCCTGAATGAAACCGGCGCCACCAGCATGGCCCAAATGGGTGCGGTGATGGCATGGCTACGACCCAAGGTCACGGGCCGTGCAGACCTCGGTCAACTCAGTGGCAAGATCAAAAGCCGACTAGGCTGAGGCCAGCGTCCGCATGGCCGGGCAGATCCCACAATCCTTTATCGACCAGCTGCTGGACAGCGTTGAGCTGACTTCGCTGATCGGAGAGGACGTTGCGCTTAAACGATCCGGCAACAATTACCAGGGCAAGTGCCCATTCCATGACGATCGCAGTCCCTCGTTCAGCGTCTCCCCGGAAAAACAGGTGTATCACTGCTTTGGCTGCGGCGCATCAGGCAACGCACTGACCTACGCCAAAGAAAAGCGCGGTTTGGATTTCATCGGCGCCGTGGAAATGCTGGCGAAACGCCAAGGTGTCGAGGTGCCCCGGGAAGACATCAGCCCGGCCCAGGAACGCGCCCAAAAAGCACGCCAGCGCCTTTACGACGTCGTTCAAGCTGCCGACGAGTACTTCCAGTGGAACCTGCGTAACGCTTCCAACAAAGCCGCCGCGGTCGACTACCTCAAAGGTCGCGGCTTGAGCGGCGCGACGGCCAAGCGCTTTGGCATCGGGCTAAGCCCTGTTAGCGGGCAAGCCCTGCGTCAACACCTGACCGGGCTTGATTTCAACGACGACGAGATGGAAAAAGCGGGCCTTTTAGTCCGCAAACCCGGGCGCAGCTACGATCGTTTTCGCAACCGCGTGACCTTTCCGATTCGTGACCGACGCGGCCGAACCGTTGCCTTCACCGCCCGGGTGCTCGACGACAGCAAGCCGAAATACCTGAACTCATCGGAGAGCGAGATTTTCCATAAAGGCAAAGTCCTTTATGGGTTGCACGAAGCCATCACTGCGAACCGCACGTTGGAGCGACTGATTGTCGTCGAGGGTCAGATGGACGTCATCGCCCTCGCCCAGTTCGAGCTGCCCTGCGCAGTCGCCACCTCTGGCACGGCCATTACCGCCGACCACCTTGAGCAGCTATGTCGACTGGTCCCGCAAGTGGTGTTCTGCTTTGACGGTGACAAGGCCGGTCAAAAAGCCGGCTGGCGCGCCCTAGAAAACGCCCTGCCATTGATGGACGGGCAGACTGAATTTTTGTTTTTGTTTTTGCCCGATGGCATGGACCCGGATTCATTGCTCCAAGCCGAGGGCACCGCTGGCTTCAACAAACAGCTAAGCCATGCGGTGGCCCTGACCGACTTTTTATTCGAGCACCTAACGCACGATCTGGATATGCAGCGCCTCGATTCACGGGCGCGATTGGGCGGCATCGTTGCACCGCACCTCAAACGTATGCCAAAGGGACTGCCCAAAGAATTAATGCTCGATGAGCTGGCCCGCCGCGTCGGCACGGACAAAACGGCGATCCGGGACCTGGTCGACCATGCCGAGCCTGCGCCCGTCGAGCCGCCACCGGCGCCCGTTGCCACCCAGGAACCGGAACCAGAACCCGAGCCGGTACCGACTTCGGCTATCGAGCCCAGCCCCCTGGCGCTGGCCGACGATGGCTATGAGGAGCTAGCGGCGTACGCTGGCGACGACGATCCTCACGCGCTTGACTACTATGCCGACTACGACGCCGCCCCGGCGATAGCTGATACATCGCCCGATTTTGTGGCAGCCCCAGCCAAGCTCGAGCTACCGCCCATTGGCATGAACCTACCGGCGCAGGCGAAGTATTTGCAGTGCCTGTATCACATGCCCTCACTCGCCACCGCACCCATGCAATGGTCGTCGGTTGGCCCATGGGAACAAGCCATCGATCAAGTGATCGACGCCATCGTGTCGCACAAGATCGATAGCACTGCTGCCTTAATCGGCTATTTTTCAAACACCGACATCGGCCGAATTTTTGCCGAATTTACCCGCCGCGATCCCCTGATCGCGCAGGACCAGCTGGCTGCCCAGTGGAACGATTTGGAAAGCCACCGCGTGCGCCGCAGCGCCAAGCAAGAACGCAGGGCCATCAAGGCCCAGGGCAGCGACGACGCGGCGGCGATCGCGCGCTTGATCGCGGCCCGAAAACGCGCACAGACTCCCAAAAAGCCCTGACGCCGGATGCGAATTCCTGTGTTATAATTTAGGGCTACCTCCGCACACCTTTTGCCGTCAGGATCTTATGTCAGAAGCAAATGAAAACGTCTCGGGCACTCGCCAGTCCCGCATCCAAGACTTGATTGCCCGTGGGCGCGAACAAGGCTACCTCACCTTCGCCGAGGTCAACGACCACCTGCCCGAAGACATTGCCGATCCTGAGCAAGTCGAGGAAATCATCCGCACCATCAACGAAATGGGCATTCCCGTTTCTGAGCAGGCCCCGGACGCCGAGGAACTCTTGCTGTCAGAAGGCGACAGCTCGGCCGATGAGTCCACCAGCGAAGAAGCCGTTGCGGTTTTAACCAGCGTTGAAACGGATCTTGGTCGAACCACGGACCCCGTGCGCATGTACATGCGTGAAATGGG
>CAKZQE010000092.1 GCA_937139465.1 uncultured Gammaproteobacteria bacterium | reverse complement strand
ACGCTTGAGTCGCCCTCGTACGCCAAAATGTGCGTGCTGATGCGATCGAGGAACCAACGGTCGTGTGAAATCATGATCACAACCCCGGGGAAGGCCAGTACGGCTTCTTCGAGCGCGCGCAGGGTTTCCACGTCCAAGTCGTTGGTCGGTTCGTCCAACAGCAACACGTTGCCGCCTTGTTTCAGGGTGTTGGCCAGGTGCAAACGGTTGCGTTCACCGCCGGACAAGTCCTTGACCCATTTTTGCTGGTCTTGACCCTTGAAGTTGAAGCGGCCGAGGTAGGCGCGCGAACTGATCTGGTAGTTGCCCACCGTGATCATGTCCAGCCCATCGCTGACCTCTTCCCAGACGGTCTTGTCGCCATCGAGTGCGTCACGGGACTGATCGACGTACCCGAGCTTGACGGTTTCGCCGACGCTGACGGTGCCGGTATCGGGCTGCTCGTCACCGGTGATCAGCTTGAACAGGGTCGATTTACCGGCGCCGTTACCACCGATAACACCGACAATGGCGCCCCGGGGCACGGTGAAGTTGAGGTCGGTAAACAACGCCTTGTCGCCGAAGGACTTGCTGACGCCCTCCAGGCTAATCACGTTTTCACCCAAACGCGGTCCCGGCGGAATGTAGATTTCCTGGGTTTCGTTGCGGGTCTGGGTTTCCTGACTCGACAGCTCCTCAAAGGCTTTCAATCGGGCCTTGGACTTCGATTGGCGGCCTTTGGCGTTCGAGCGTACCCATTCCAGCTCGCGCTTGATGGACTTGGCGCGTGCATCCTCGGCTTTGGATTCCTGCTCCAGGCGGGCTTCTTTTTGCTCCAGCCAGTTGGAGTAGTTGCCTTCGTAGGGGATGCCGTGGCCACGGTCCAATTCCAGAATCCAGCTGGCGGCGTTGTCCAGGAAGTAACGGTCGTGGGTGATGGCGACGACGGTGCCGGGGAATTCCGCTAGGAACTGCTCAAGCCACCCCACGGACTCGGCGTCCAGGTGGTTGGTGGGCTCGTCCAGCAGCAGCATGTCGGGCTTGGACAGCAACAGACGGCACAGCGCGACGCGGCGCTTTTCACCGCCGGAGAGGGTCGTGACATCCGCGTCCCAGGCGGGCAAACGCAGGGCATCTGCGGCCCGTTCCAGGGTCCGGTCCAGTTCCCAACCGCCAGCGGCGTCGATCTGGTTTTGCAGATCACCTTGCTCGGCCAGCAAATCGTTCATTTCGTCGTCGGTCATGGGTTCAGCAAAGCGGTTGCTGATTTCGTCAAATCGGGTCAGCAGGGCTTTGACCTCACCAACACCTTCCTCGACGTTGCCGCGGACATCCTTTTCCGGATCCAGCTGCGGTTCCTGGGGCAGATAACCCACGCGCAAATCCGGCTGCGGGCGCGCCTCACCGTTAAATTCTGTGTCGACCCCGGCCATGATTTTTAGCAGGCTGGACTTACCCGAGCCGTTCAAACCCAACACGCCGATTTTGGCGCCGGGGAAGAAGCTGAGGCTGATGTCTTTGAGAATTTGTCGCTGCGGGGGAACCGTCTTTGAGACACGGTTCATGGTGTACACGTATTGCGCCATGCTGTTCCTGTGTTGCGGGGTCAAAAAATGGGTGGTGATAGGCGCTACTTTGGCGGCAGACTGCGCCCATGACAAGTAAATCCGATGCCGCATGGGTCGCTGCGGGGCGCTGTGCGCTGAAAACGCGCGACGCCAGCCTAGATGGTCGGCTCTGGTATGGGGTGGTGACGACGGGTGTCTATTGCCGCATCAGCTGCCCATCACCGGCGCCCAAGCCCGAACATCTGCGTTTTTTTTCAGCACCCAGTGCGGCCCTGGCCGCTGGCTTTCGCGCCTGCAAACGCTGTCGCCCTGACGACCTGGTGCCCTTGCCGCCCTATTTGGAACGGGCGATGGATGCCCTCGTCAAAGGCGTTAGCCCGACGCAAACCGCCGCGCGCTTGGGTATCGCGCCGGCCACTCTGTCGCGGGCCTTTCAGCGCTGGCTGGGGTTCACGCCAAAGCAGCTTGAGCTGTTCGCCAAAACCGACAGGTTTAAAGCGCGCTTGCTGGACGGGCAGGGCGTTTTGGGGGCGGCGCTGGATGCTGGATTTAATGACGATAAGGCCCTGTATCGCAGTGCCAGCGCCTACGTAGGGATGCGCCCGGGTGCCTTTGGTGACGACTTGCTGCTGGGCTTTGGTTTAGCGGCGGTGCCGCTGGGGTGGTTGTTGGTGCTGACCAGCGCCTCGGGGCTGGTGTTTGCCGGCCTGGGTGAAACGCCCGGCGAGGTTATGGCGGACGCGGTGCGTCGCTACCCCAACGCGCGGCTTGCACCGCTGGATGAGCGCACCGGCGACGCGCTGCAGGCGTTAAGCGCCCAGCTCGCTGGTGCTCCCTGGCAAGCGCTGCCCATCGACGTCGCCGGTACTGGGTTTCGGTTGCGTGTGTGGCAGGCCCTACGCGAGATTGCCCCGGGGCAGACCCTTACCTACGCCGAGCTGGCCGCGCGCTTGCAATCCCCTAAGGCGGCTCGGGCGATCGGCAGCGCTTGCGCGGCCAACCCAGTCTGCCTCAGTATTCCGTGCCACCGCGTGTTGCCCAAGTCCGGCGGGCAGGGCGGTTACTTTTGGCGCCCCTGGCGCAAGGCCTACCTATTGTCACTCGAATCCGGGAGCTCGGAATGAATTCAGGCGGCGTCGCGCTGGCCATGATCAGCTTTCTCATGTGGGGCAGTTTTCCCCTGTATTGGGTCAATACCATTGCGGTGCCAGCGTTTGAAGTGCTGGCCCATCGTGGCGTTTGGTTGGTGCCGGGCGTGTTGTTGATCGTCTCCGCACGCCGCCAATGGCCGGAGCTACGGGCGGCCTTTCGTCCGGCTAATTTGCGTTGGTTGCTCGTCAGCGCGGTCTTTATCGCGATTAACTGGGGCGTCTATGTCTGGGCCGTGGCCGAAGCCCGGGTTACCGAAGCCGCACTGGGCTATTACCTGACGCCGCTGCTGAACGTCGCCATGGGCGTGTTGCTGTTTGGTGAGCGCCTCAGTCAGTGGAAGTGGCTGGCGCTGGCGTTTGCGGCGATCGGTGTCGTCTCGGTGGCGATCCTGGGCGGTCATTGGCCCTGGTTTGGTTTGGCGGTTGGGATCAGCTTTGCGGCGTATTCCAGCACCCGAAAAATGGTCAAGGTGGAATCCTTGGTGGGTTTGACCGTTGAATCGCTGGTGCTGTTTCCGATCTTTGCGGTGTGGCTGGCGCTGTACGGCGACATCAAGTGGATCACCACCGAGCCCACGGCGCCTTGGCTGCTGTTGGGTGGCGTGGTCACGGCATTGCCGCTGCTGACCCACGTCGCGGCGGCGCGGCGCATCCCCCTGTCATTGCTGGGCATGCTGTTTTTCACCGTGCCGACGCTGCAAATGATGTCCGGCGTGCTGGTCCTGGGCGAGCCCTTTGGGACCGCACAGGCGGTCGCCTTTGGTTTTATCTGGTTGGCTGTGATCGTGTTTGTGACCGACGAGTACCGCCAATCAAAGGTACGGCTCAACCAGGTAACCAATCAGCCAGGCGAAGCCACCTAGCACGATCACAACACCCAGCAAACCGCCCATCATTAGCCAAGGCTTGAACGGTCGACGTTCGATCGTTCGGGTGCCACTGGCGTTGTAGCGCTCGATCGCCGCCAGTTGCTCGGGTGTGTACTCACTCGGATCACGTTCCGGCATGCCAACTCACTCCTACACGGGCGCCGGCTTCAACCAGCGACGCCCAGTTGCCTTCGTCAAAAAACAGCCCAGCGCTGCGCTGCTCGGTGTTGGTTCGCTCGGGGTCGCCGGGCAGAATCACGGGCTCGTCGCCGGCCGGTGCGGAGCCGGTGACGTGCGCCACCAGTTCGCGCATTTCGGTCGCCAAGTAGTCCGCCGAGGCCAGCCGCGCGGGGTCGATGATAATGGACAGCATGTTGTTAATGATGCCGCCGCGCTGTTCGTGGTGCGGTGCCAAGGTGCCGCCCCCGGTCATCACGCCCGCCAGAATTTCACACATCAGGCACAGTCCATAGCCCTTGTGCTCGGCCAACGGCGTCAGTGCCCCGTAGGGCTCTTCCCACATCACGCTGGGCTGATCCGATAGTTGGCCGTTGGCATCAATCACCGCGCCGTGGGGCACGGTTTTGCCGCCTAGGTAGGCGACGCGGGTTTTGCCCAGGGCAATTTGCGAGGTCGCCATGTCCAAAAGCACCGAGCGCGTGTCGCCCATGGCCGGCATGCCAAAGCAGATCGGGTTGGTGCCAAACACCGCCGATTTGCCCCGGAACGCGGCGACCAGGCCACGGTGATCCTGAACGTTGACGAAATGCAGGCTGATCATGCCAGCATCCATGCACTGCTCGGCATAGGTGCCGATACGCCCAACGTGGTGGCAGCGGCGTAATCCAATTAGGGCGACGCCGTGGGCCCGAGCGCGTTCGATGCCACGTTCCATGGTTTCCTTGGCGATGCGCTGGCCAAACCCACGATGGCCGTCAACGCCCAGCAGCGGTCCGCTATCCAAGGTGGTCGTCGCGGTCTGGTTGACCACCAACAGGCCGTCCAATATGCCGGGTAGGTAGTTGCTCAGCATGCCAACCCCGTGTGAGTCGTGGCCGGCTAAGTTGGCACGCACCAGGTGATCGGAAACCACGGCGGCCTCATTGGCATCGGAGCCAGCGGCAGCGAGGGTTTGGGTAACGAGTTCAGTCAGGGCAGTGGGGCTAATTGTCGGCATGGGTTCTCCTTATGCGCGCAGTGTCGCGCAACCTTTCGTCGCTGACAAATGACGCACTGCGGCACGCCCGGTACACTGATGGCTGAACTAACCCGAGGTAATTATGGAACTCAATGATCGTTCCTTCACATTGATCAACGTAGCGGCGGTGGTCGTTGTCATTGCCGGCGTCAAACAGGCGGCCCCGGTGGTGGTGCCGCTGCTGGTGTCGGCGTTTATCGCCATGATCGCCTGCCCCCCGGTGTTTTGGCTGGAGCGGCGAAACGTGCCGCCGGTGGTGGCCGTGCTCGGCGTGGTCAGCGTCATTGTCGGCTTCGCGACCTTGATTAGCCTTGTGGTTGCGGGGTCGATTGACGGGTTTTTGCAGGCCTTGCCGACCTACCAAGCGCGCTTGAAAGCCGAAATCGGCGCCATTGCGCCGGTGGCCGCCGAGTGGGGGTTGCCGGTTGACCTGAAAACCCTGCAGGACGTGATTGACCCCGGTGCCGCCATGGGGTTGGTGTCGAACCTGTTGTCGGGGCTGGGCAACGTGCTGGCTAACGGGTTTTTGATCCTGTTGCTGGTGGTGTTTATTTTGCTCGAGGCGTCGTCATTGCCGTCGAAAATCCGCACCGCCCTGCGTGCGCCCGAGGACGCCCTGCAGCAGTTCGGCGAGCTCGCGGGCAAGGTCAACACCTACCTGGCGATCAAAACCTGGGTCAGCTTGGGCACCGGCCTGACGGCGACGGTGTTGTGTTACGCCATGGGGGTGGATTTCCCTCTGGTGCTCGGACTGTTGGCGTTTTTGTTGAATTACATTCCTAATATCGGCTCGATCATCGCCGCCATACCTGCGGTTCTGCTGGCCTTTATCGAGCTCGGTGCCGGTAGCGCACTGGGGGTCGGCCTTGGTTACTTCGGCATCAATACCCTGTTCGGTAACGCGATCGAGCCGCGCTTTCAGGGTCGCGGCGTTGGCCTGTCGACCTTCGTGGTGTTTTTTAGCTTAGTGTTTTGGGGATGGTTGCTGGGCAGCGTGGGCATGCTGTTGTCGATCCCGCTGACCATGACGGTGAAACTGGCGCTTAACGCCAACGAACAAACCCGCTGGTTGGCGGTGCTGCTCGGCCCGGCCACGGAACGGGAGTAGCGACGATGGATTTGGCTCAAATTGAAGAACTGGTCACCTACCTTGGCATCACCGCCTTGGTCGGGCTGATGTGCTGGATTGTCTATGATGTCGGCGTCCGCGCCGGGGCCGGAAAATTTGGTCTGTGGACCATGATGGTGGTGCTGATGGCGGCGCCTGCCGTGTTCGTTATCAAGTCAATCGTGGTGCTCTTTCTGGGCGCGTAGCGAATGGTAAAACAGGCGTAATTCCGTTAGAATCCGCGCGCTTGTTTTTCCGTGGTCCCGGTACCGGGGCTTTTCGTTTTCGCATCACTGGAGGGCATTACAATGCTTCGATATGTGTTGATGGCACTGCTGTGCATGCCGGGCTTGGCGCTTGCCGCCGAAGCGGGCATGGACCTGACGACCCACTGGGTCGGTTTCTTCTCGATTTTCGTTTTCGTCGCGGCCTACGCCTTGGTCATGGGCGAAGAAGTCCTTCACTTGCGCAAATCCAAGCCTGTGTTGATTGCCGCTGGTGTGATCTGGGCGGCCATTGCATGGGTCTACGCGGGCACGGGTGACCATCACTCCGCCGAAGCCGCCGTGCGTCATAACATCCTCGAATTTGCCGAGTTGATGCTGTTCTTGTTGGTCGCCATGACCTACATCAACGCCATGGAAGAGCGCCGTTTGTTCGATCGCTTGCGCGTTGTTTTGGTTCGCTCCGGCATGAGCCTGCGTTCGCTGTTCTGGGTGACCGGCGCGCTGGCGTTCGTGATCTCACCGGTTGCGGATAACCTGACCACGGCCCTGCTGATGTGCGCCGTTGTTATGGCGGTGGGTGGCGATAATAAAGCCTTCATCGGCCCCGCGTGCATCAACATCGTCGTTGGCGCAAACGCCGGCGGCGCATTCAGCCCGTTTGGCGACATCACCACGCTCATGGTCTGGCAGAAAGGCGTGATTCCTTTTGCTGACTTCTTCGTGTTGTTCATTCCGTCTTTGGTCAACTGGATCGTTCCCGCAGCGATCATGTCGCTGTTTATCCCCAAAGATCGCCCCGACGCAGTGACTGAAGAAGTGCAAACCAAGCGCGGCGCTAAGCGCATCGTGTGCTTTTTCTTGGGCACCATTTTCCTAGCCGTTAGCTTCCACACCTGGCTGCACTTGCCGCCCGTGGTTGGAATGATGCTGGGCTTGGGTATTTTGAAGTTCTTCGGATTTTACCTGCGCCGTTCATTGCCCCGTTCACTGGAGCGCAAGCGCGCTTTGGCCGAGCGTGAAGGCGACGAACAGGCCCTACGTGCCCTGGGTGAAGTGGTTCCATTCGACATCTTCAACAAGGTCGCCCGTGCAGAGTGGGACACCTTGCTGTTCTTCTACGGCGTGGTCCTGTGTGTTGGCGGCTTGGGCTTCATTGGCTACCTAGAGCTGATGAGCGTCTTTATGTATCAAGACCTGGGTGCGACCACGGCGAACGTAATGGTCGGCTTCCTGTCAGCCATTGTTGACAACATTCCGGTGATGTTTGCGGTATTGACCATGATGCCTGCAATGGACGAAGGCCAGTGGTTGCTGGTGACGCTGACGGCTGGTGTCGGTGGCTCCATGCTGTCGATCGGTTCTGCCGCTGGTGTTGCCCTGATGGGTCAGGCCCGCGGTCGTTACACCTTTTTCGGTCACCTGAAATGGACTTGGGCGATTGCCCTGGGCTATGCGGCGTCGATTGTGGTTCACATGTGGCTGAATAGCGCCCTGTTTGATGGCGTGCCGATCGCTACGTAGTAGACGAATGCAGGTGACGCACTTCTTTTTGGCGGTACAGCGCAGCGTCCGCTAATTTGATGACCTCACCCGGCTCATCCGTAGCCGGGTTGAGGGTCACTGCCCCACCGCTGATTTTCACGCGCCGGGTTTCATCCGGGCAGTCCGGAATCGGCTCCTCATTCAGCATGGCCCGCGCCATCTTCAAGGTACGCTCGCCATGTGCCGCGGTCGCATCGGCCAGCACCACGATAAATTCGTCACCGCCCAAGCGCCCGACGATGTCGCCACCCTGGCTTCGAACCAAACCCTCAAGGGTATTGGCCAATAATTGCAGCGCGTTGTCGCCCACGGCGTGGCCATAGGTGTCGTTCACTTCTTTGAAATGGTCAATATCAACCATCAAAATGCCAAGGGTTTGGTCCTTGCGTCGGGCGCGCTGAACTTCAGAGCGCAACCGCTCGCCGAAGCCAAGTCGGTTCAAGGTGTTTGTGAGCGGGTCCTTGTGAGCGGCTTTCTGCAAATTGACCAGATCGATCTGGGCTTTTTTCAAGCCAGCCCGCAGTTTGCGAATGCGGTCGGCACGGGTGTCCGCCAGATCGCTGAGGGTTTTGCGCTGCTCCTCAAGTGACTCGCGCGGCACGGTCAGTTGACGCTGGACCATGCACAGAACGCTGGCGCCGTCATTGATGGGTTCCAGCGTGATACGTAGGCGCATATCGCCGCCGTCGGCTTCGAACTCGCGGCGGGTGTCCAGGGCTGCCGATTGGCTGAGGTTGCGTTTGACCAGTTCGCGGCACTGTTCTGGAAACAGCGCCAGCGCATCGCCCAGGGTTTTCGGCGTGCTGTCCCCTTGGAACAGACTGGCGAGGCTGTTGCTCTTGTGAACGTTTCGGGTTTGGGCATCGTATTCGAAAATCGCAATGCCGGCGGTGTCACGCACTTCAGACAGGGCGCTTAGCAGCAGCCCGATGTGGCGGTCGCGCTGTTCCAAGTCCGCATTTTTCGCCAACACGCGACGGGTCAGGGTGCGGGCTCGCCAGTATCTGGCGTAGATGGCGGCGGCGATCAGGAACGCGACTAAGGCAGCGACCTGGATGCCCTGCACGGTCAAGGCGGCGCGCTCTGCTGCGAGGTTGTCCTGGGCGTCCCATCGCTCCAGGGCGGCGAGGGCGGCACTGTCATTGACCATAATCGCATCGTCAACGGTGGCGGGGTCAGCGCCCGCTTCGATCATGCGCTGCGCGGTGGCGAGTTGTTCGCGGTATTGCGTAAGGGTGGCGTTAAGGGCGAGGGCGTGCTCGTGCCCGGGGTTGGCGGCCAGGGTGTCATTAAGGATCTGTAGGGACTGTTCCAGTTGAAGCGCCGCTGTCTCGTGGTGGGTATTATCGTTGCGCAGGACGTAGTTTTTTAAATTGTGAATGAACCCGCCGTAGCCGAGCAGCTTGCGCAGTTCAGTTGCATCTGTGGCCTGAGCTGGTGCCGCGATAAACAGGGCGGCCAACATCAGCTGCTTGGAAAAAGTTCCGATCAATCCGTTTTGCCTCGGTTTTGGTGCGCGTAGTGCAAACTCGTTCACAGAGTTTGTGCGGTCCATGGGTTTGGGTCCGCGACTTAGCGCACAGTTTTGTGTGTCGGCACGTCGTCGGTACACTGTCGAAAATAACAACGGACTTTCAGCATGGCTTACTTATTGGCGCTTGACGCCGGCACCACTTCAAATCGAGCGATCGTCTTCACGGCGGATGGCACACCCGTTGCGTCGGCTTCCATGGCCTTGACGCAGCACTTCCCGGCCGATGGCTGGGTCGAGCACGACGGACAGGACATCATCGCGGGTCTGCTGGACTCGGCGCGTGATGCAATTCAAAAAGCCGATATTTCGCCGGCCGAGATAGCCGGTGTTGGGCTGACGAACCAGCGTGAAACCACGTTGCTGTGGGACCGCGCGACCTCGGAGCTGTTGCACCCCGCCATTGTGTGGCAGGACCGCCGCACGGCTGAGCTGTGCGAGGCACTGAAACAGCGCGGCTTAGAAGGCGAGTTCACCGAGAAAACGGGCCTGCTTCTGGATCCCTATTTTTCCGGCACCAAGTTGCGCTGGTTGCTTGACCAGGTCCCTGACGGTCAAGCCCGTGCCGAGCGCGGTGAACTGGCGTTTGGCACTGCCGATACCTGGCTCGCTTGGGTGCTCTCTAAGGGTAGCCACCAAATTATTGACGCCACCAATGCGAGCCGGACGCTATTGTTTAATGTCGATGATCAGTGCTGGGATACCAGCCTGTTATCGCACCTCAATATTCCTGCGGCCGTGCTACCCACCGTGGTCGACAGCGCGGGCACGCTGGCGCCTATCGACGCCTCGTTTTTTGGTGTGCCGCTCACGCTGTCCGGTATCGCCGGCGATCAGCACGCGGCCCTGGTCGGTCAAGCCTGTATCGAGCCTGGCATGGTCAAAAGCACCTACGGCACGGGCTGTTTCATGATGGTCAACACCGGCGCCCAACGCCTGAAGTCCGAGCATCGATTACTCAGCACCCTGGCTTATCGCTTGAACGGCGTGCCGACCTACGCCCTGGAAGGGGCGATTTTTAACGTTGGCACCTCGATTCAATGGCTGCGTGATGGGCTTGCGGTGCTGGAGGATGCCTCCGAGTCCTCGGCGATGGCGGCCGCTGCCAAGGACGATGAGGTGTTTTTGGTGCCGGCCTTCACCGGCATGGGCGCGCCCTGGTGGGATGCCAACGCCCGCGGGCTGGTGTGCGGACTGACCCGCGACACCGGTCGCAATGAGTTGGTCCGGGCAGCGCTGGATGCCTGCGCCTACCAGACTGCGGATTTATTGGAGGCCATGTCTGCGGATGGACAGGCCTGTGCCGCCTTGCGCGTCGACGGAGGTATGGTCGGCAATGACTGGTTGTGCCAACGCCTGGCGGATCTGACCGGCGCACGTATTGATCGGCCGAGCGTCACCGAAACCACGGCACTGGGGGCGGCGTTGTTGGCTGCTATCGGCGCGGGTGTGTATCCGTCACTGGAGGCGGCGACAACGCATTGGTCCCGCGAGCGATGCTTTAATCCCGAGATGGCGAGCGAGGTGCGAAGCGCGCGCCATCGGGCGTGGCAGGTGGCGGTTCGCCGTGCCCTTACAGCCTAGGAGCCTTAACCGAGATTGGTCCTTATCAGGCCGGGAGGCGGCCACCGGTGACCAGCCCTTTGATGGCCGAGATAGCGCCACCGACGCCGAGTTCAGACTCGGTTAGCACCAGCACGTCGCCGCTTGAACCGCTGCTAACCCCTGGGTTAGCGCGGTTTTCAATCACAATCACCGCCGGCACCTCGGGGTGATAGGGGGTGCTGTCCAGCATCGACAGTAGGTCCCACCCGGTCAGCTCGCCGCTGTTTTCGTGGGCAATGATCAAGTCGAAGTGGGTTTGCATGCACAGGTCCAGCGCCTCGTAGGAATCCGATGCGCGGATGACCCGAAGGTCGGGCATGTGGGTAAGCAGCGTGCGCACGTCCTCATGGCGAAGTGCTACCAGCAAGGATTTGGGCGCTGTGGTTTGAGCCTGAGGCTCCTGAGCAAGCATTAGGTTCCATCCCATGCAGTCCAACGATGGGTACAGTTATACCTGAAACTGTTCAATTTGCGATGAAACTAAGCGTAGCTTTTTGGCGGTCAGGGTAAATTTTTTCCTCCGAAGCCGCTTTTAGCCCAGGTTTTACGTGTGTTTGCCCCATGGCGGGCGGCTCGGCGCAATTTCGGCAATAAGTTCCACAGAATTGACCTAAATCAAACCCTAGGGTGCGATGTAGCCCATGGCGATGGAAATGCGCCGCCCAGTTTCCGCCAGCGCGCTCAACACATCCGTTTCCAGCTGCTCGCGGGAGACGGTAGCGAGGGGGCAGGACACACTGATGGCGGCGACACACTGCGAGTGGTGATTCAGCACGGGCACGGCGATGCACTGCAGTCCGAGGGAGTGCTCCTGCAAATCCAGCCCATAGCCCTGTTGTTTGACCCTGACCAACTCTTCGGCCAGCGCGTTGGCGTCGCGCAGGGTGTGCTGTGTAATCGGGCGAATGTCCAGCGATGCCAGAATGCTTTGCTGCGCCCCCTGTTCTAGGTGTGACAGCAGCACTTTGCCCGATGCGGTCGAATAGACATCCGTGCGCAGCCCAATAAAGGAGGAGCACTGCAAAGCGCCGGGCTGGTGGTGGACGTCCACCTTGTCGACATAAACGGCCTCGGCGCCATCCAATACCAGCATGTGCACGGTCTGATTGAGCGCCCGGCTCAGGGCTTCCAAGTGGCCGTGCCCGCGCTCGCGGACGTTTAAGCGCTGCAGGTACGCCTGCCCGACTCGAACCAGACCTAGGCCGATGTCGTATTTCCGCGATTCGGGGTCCTGTTGCAGGTAACCGTGCTCGGTCAGGGTTTTGATGTGGTGGTGAAGCGAGGATTTATTGATCTCCAGGGCGTCGGCGATCGCTTTGATGCTGAGCGGGCGCCGGGCTGACTGGATAGCTTCCATCACAGCAATGGCTTTGCCGATGGTGTTGAGTTTGGTGCCGTCTTTGATTTCCATGGTCGTTTCTTATTATGAAATACCATTTCGGGTCAAGAATATTCGTTTCGCCAATGCGATTTTTTCGTTGACAGGGTCAAGCGTCGGGCTTAATTTAATTTTGCGTTTGGAAATAAGCAACGCCATTTCAAATAAAGAAACAATGGTGTCAGGCCGACGAACTCGGTGGTGACACCTAATGATAAAAAACGGAGAACCATCCAAATGAAGAAGCTCATTTTAGCCATGGCGGCTGCGTTGACGTTTAGCTCAACAGCCTCTGCTGACTTCCCTGAAAAAGACCTGACCTTGATCGTGCCGTGGTCCGCAGGCGGCGGTACCGACACCATCGCCCGAGCGCTGGTTAAAAACGCCGAGCAGCACATTGGCGTCAACGTCAACGTGGTCAACAAGACTGGCGGTCAGGGCGTTGTCGGCATGGGCGCCACCAAGTTGGCTCGTCCCGATGGCTACACGGTTGGCTTGATCACCTTTGGTCTGAGCACCTACAAGCTAATGGGCCTGTCGGACATGACCTACCGCGATTTCGATTTGCTCCAGCTGCTGAACCAAAGCTCGGCAGCCCTGAGCGTTGTCGAAGGTTCAAAGTGGGGCTCACTTGAGGACGTCATGACCTACGCCAAGGCAAACCCGGGTCAAGTCACCCTGGGTCACACCGGCGCTGGCGCTGCATGGCACCTGTCGGCCGCTGCATTGGGCGTAGTCCACGGCGTTGACTTCAACTTCATTCCCTTCGACGGCGGCGCACCGACACGTTCGGCCTTGCTGGGCGGTCACGTGGATCTGGCGGCAACCGGTATCGACGAAGTTAAACAGTTGAGCGAAGCGGGCCAGGTTAACGTGCTGGCAGCGAATGCCCTGACGCGTCACCCCGCGTTCCCCAACGTGCCCACGCTCGAAGAAGCGGGCTACAAAGTCGACGCACCGGTGCTTGACTGGCGTGGTCTGGCACTGCCGAAAAACGTTCCCGCCGACCGCGTTGCGTTTTTGGAGCAGGGCTTTAAGAAAATGTTCGACGATCCTGAGTTCCGTCAGTACTGCGAAGACGTCGGTCTGATCCTGGTCTACGAAGATTCAGACGGATTCGAGGACTTCCTTGCCAACATGGAGAAGGTTCTGGAGCCGACTCTGGACGCAGTAGGACTGCTGAAGTAATTGGCAGACCGTGTGTTGATGACTGCCCGCATGTGCGGGCAGTCTTTTTGCGAGAGTAACGATGGACAGTAAACGCATCGATATTGGCGTCGGATTGGCGCTGTGTGTGCTCAGTGTGGTGATCTATTGGTACGCGGACCAGTACACCGGGCGCGGCGTCAATAGTTACGGCCCCAATTTCTTTCCGCAGGCGCTGTCGGTGCTGCTGTTTTTAGCGTCGATGGGTTTGATGTATCAAGGTTTTCGCCAGCAGATGGCAGAGGCCCTGGATGTCGATCGCCGCGGTCTGATTAACGCGGGCATTACCCTGGTGCTGGCGGTGAGCTATATCGGTTTAATGAGGCTGGTGGGGTTCTACGCGGCCAGCGTTGCTTTTTTGTACATCACCATGGTGGTGCTGGGTCAGAAAAACCTAAAGGTGCGTATTGCCTCAAGCGTCATCGTCGGTTCGATCGTCTACGCGATCTTTTTCTACTTGCTTAAAATTCCACTACCCGAGGGGGTTCTCTTTGAATCCGTCTACTAACGTTTCACTCGGGAGTTTCGCATGAGCTTCATGTATCTGTTGGATGCGTTCCAAACCATTTTCTCGGATGTCTCGAGCCTGCTCTTTATTGTGGCGGGCGTGACCGCCGGTATCGTCGTCGGCTGTATGCCAGGGCTGACGGCGACGATGGGATGTGCACTGCTCATTCCGTTTACTTTTAGCTTGCCGCCCATTCAGGGCCTGCTGATGCTGATGGGTATTTTTACTGGCGGTATCTACGGTGGATCGATTTCGGCGATTTTGATTCGAACGCCGGGGACGCCTGCCGCGGCCGCTACGCTGCTCGATGGTTACCCGTTGTCGATGCGCGGTGAAGCCGGCAAAGCCATCGGTGTGGGCACCGTGGCGTCGTTTGTCGGCGGCACGATTGGTGCGCTGATCATGGCGTTCATGGCCCCGCAGATAGCCCAGTTTGGCTTGAAGTTCGGGCCGCCTGAATTTTTTGCACTGGCCATTTTCGGCCTGTCGATGATTATCTCGATTTCCGGGGAGTCACTGCTGAAGGGGGCGATTGCCGCCCTGGTGGGGCTGTTGCTGACCACTATTGGGTTTGACCCGCTGTCGGGTGTGCCGCGCTTTGCCTTTGGAAACGACAACCTATTGGGTGGCATCACCTTTATCCCTGCGCTGATCGGTTTGTTTGGCTTTGCCCAAGTGTTCCGCAACATCGAAAAGATGGAGATCGTGCCGCAGGTTCGCTCTAAGGTGGGCAAGATTTTGCCGTCCTGGGCCGAAATCCGCGGGCTTATCCCGACCATGGCCAAGTCCGGTGGGCTGGGCGCCTTCACGGGCAGTGTGCCCGGGCTGGGATGTGATGTGGCCGCTTTTGTGGCCTACGGCGAGGCTAAACGCACCGCCAAGGAACCGGAAAAATTCGGCAAAGGCGCCCTAGAAGGCATCGCCGCCCCCGAGGCGGCGAATAACGGTGCCACCGGGGGGGCAATGATTCCCATGCTGACCCTGGGCGTGCCAGGGGATGCGGTTACGGCTGTGCTGTTAGGGGCGTTGACCATCCATGGTTTTCAGCCCGGCCCGCTGCTGTTCCGGGACCACTTGGAAATCGTTTACCCGATCTTCGCCGGCATGATCCTGTGCCAGGTCGCCCTGTTGGGCATTGGCCTCAGCGGCGCGCGGCTGTTTTCGAAACTGATCAACATTGACGCCCGGGTCCTGACGCCGGTGATTTTCTTGCTGTGTATTGTCGGCTCGTACTCCATGCGTTTCAGCTTCTTTGACGTTGGGCTGGCCTTGTTGATTGGTGTGGTTGCCTACTTTATGGGGCAGGCCAAATTCCCGGTGTCGCCGATTTTGTTGGCATTGATCCTGGGTCCGATGGCCGAGCAGAACATGCGTCGCTCGATGATGCTGTCCCAAGACGATCCCAGCATCTTCGTAACGCGCCCGATAAGCGCTGCGTTTTTGGCCTTGGCGGTGCTGATGACCGTTGTCAGCTATCGCAAGTTTAAAAAGATGCGCGCGATTGAGGCCGACCTGAAGGCCAAGGCTGATAGCGAGGGCGCGGTATGAGCTTGATCGTCAAGCCGGCCGAGACGTGCCGCTATGATGTGCTGTCACTCGGCGAGGTCATGGTGCGTTTTGACCCCGGTGAGGGGCGCATTCGCAATGCCCGTGAATTCAAAGTCTGGGAAGGCGGGGGCGAGTACAACGTGGCCCGGGGATTGCGTCGTTGCTTTGGCCAACGGGCTGCCGTGGTGACGGGCATTGCCCGCAACGAAGTGGGCTTCTTGCTTGAGGACTTGATTTTGCAGGGCGGCGTCGACTTGTCGCTCTCTAAGTGGTTCGACTACGACGGCATCGGTCGCTCCGTGCGCAACGGCCTTAATTTTGTCGAGCGCGGCTTCGGTGTGCGCGGCGCCCTCGGCTGCTCTGACCGTGGCCACAGCGCAACGTCGCAGATCAAACCCGGCGACATAGATTGGGGGCATATTTTCGGTGAGCTGGGCGTGCGTTGGTTCCACACCGGCGGCATCTACGCTGCGCTGTCGGATGACGCGATGGCCGTGGCCGCCGAGGCCATGCAAGCAGCTAAACGCCACGGCACCGTGGTGTCCTACGACCTGAATTATCGTGCGTCCCTGTGGGAAGGGCGCGGTGGGTTGGCCCAGTGCCAAGCCACGAACCAAGCCCTCGCACCCATGGTGGATGTGATGATTGGCTTTCCCGGATTTTTGCTCGCCGACCCCTTTGCGGCCAGCGAGACCCCCCTAGACGTGGTGGCGTTTGAGGCACTGATTGAACGTGCCGTCTCTCGTTTTGCCTACTTGAAGGTGTTTGCTTCAACCGTTCGTCAATCGACCAGTGCAAGCCGCGCCGGTTGGTCAGCTGTGTGCTGGGACGACGGGTCTTTTTATCAATCCGACGGCATTGCCGACCTGGACATATTGGACCGGGTCGGTGGTGGCGACGGCTTCGCATCAGGCCTGATTTACGGGCTGATGGAATCACTGGGCCCCCAGCGAGCAATCGAGTACGGCAATGCGCACGGCGCGTTGGCCATGACCACGCCAGGGGATAACTCGGTGGTGTCACTCGACGAGGTCCAAGCCCTTTTGGGCGGTGAGGTTGGCGCCACCAGGCGCTAGCGCACGGCCATTATATTTCAGTGCTCCTTCGCCGGAGCACGCTCAAAATAGGTAGGTAGTAATGACTGATAAGAATCGCCCACACATTGGTTTTATTGGGCTTGGACTGATGGGACGCGCCATCGTCGATCGTTTGTTGGACCTGGAATACCCCGTGACGGTGCTGGGTCGCAACAACCGCGCGCCTATTGAAGCGGCGGTCGCGCGCGGCGCGGCCGAGGCTAACAACGCTCGTGAACTGGCCGGCGCCGCGGACGTGGTGTTGGTCTGTGTCGATACATCCAAGTCCGTTGAGGCTGTTATGTACGGTCCCGATGGCGTTATCGAAGGGGTGAAAGAGGGCACCATTGTGGTCGACTTCGGGACCTCGATTCCGGACTCAACCCTGCGCATTGGCGAAGCCCTGCGCGCCCGCGGCGCCCGCTTCTTGGACTCAGCGCTCGGCCGCACCCCGACCCATGCCCGTGACGGCTTATTGAACCTGATGGTCGGCGGCTTGGATGAAGACTTCGCCGCTGTCGAAGCTGTGTTTGCCGATGTCGGCGAAAACGTCGTGAAAGTGGGCGATTTGGGCGCCGGCCATACGCTGAAACTGATAAACAACTTTTTTGGTATGACCTTGGCGACCGCCATGTCAGAAGCCTTTGCGGTCGCCGATGTGGCCGGCATCACCCGGGAGAACCTGTACCGCATTATGTCCAGCGGCCCGTTGCACTCGCCGATGATGGATTTTGTCAAAGCCAATGCGGTCGACGGCGATGCCCACAAACTTGGGTTCTCAATTGCCAACGCACGCAAGGACCTTGGGTACTTCTCCTCGATGATGTCGACGCTGAACATTCCAAGCTTCATCGGTGGCGCCACGAACCAAGCCCTGACGATGGCTGTGGCTAGGGGTTACGGCGACAGTGATGTGCCGGTCATGGTCGACTTCTTTGAGTCGGTGTTCGAGAACGCATCCAAGTGAGCCTGACCCACGCGGAGGCGGCACAGGCCGCCGTTGCGCTGGTGCGTCCGTCCATTGATGCACTGCTCGCGCAAACGGTACGGCCTACGGTTCACATCGTTGTGATGGACCCTCGGCTCAAGCCATGGGAGGCGACCTTTGCTGACGCAGTGCTGTATCAAGAGACGATCGGCGATTCGGCGTCGTGGGAAAAACCCTTTGACGACTTTGCCCGCAACAAAGCCGAGCAGGCTTGGCGGTCGGGTCGGCCGAATGTGGTTAATCAAACTCAGCACCCGTCATCCCTGCGTCAAGGCGACCTGCCGTTCTACGGGTCCTTTGTGTACGGGGACATTATTGTTGGTTGCAGCGGTGTTGAGCAGTGGTTCGATATGCTGATTAGTGGCTGGGTCGCGCTGGCGATGGAGCAGTTGATCGTGCATGAGGGTCAAGGCGGTACTTGGACGGCCAAGTAACCCGTTGACGAATGCGGGCGCGGTGGCTAAAGTTGCGCCCGTCGAGAGGACATCCTCTCGAGCGTGTCGCCTGACACGCTGTTATGCCTTGCGGGTATCGTATAAAGGCTATTACCCCAGCCTTCCAAGCTGGTGATGTGGGTTCGATTCCCACTACCCGCTCCATTTCTTTTTTTTCTGACTCGTTTACTCCACCGGTAGCGTCCAGCAACAGTGCCTGTGGTTTACTGGCTCCTGCGACAGTCAGGGTTCACGCGAAAACCTGAGTTGGTTGGGGCGCCCCGCGACATCTTGTACCTTTAGCCCATGACTTAAATGCGAATGACTTGCATTTCCGTTTGTGCAGTGGATACTGACGGAATGAAAGCGCCAACAGGAGAGCGTCGTGACCAAAGCAAAGCTGCACACTGACCTAATTGAACAGACCTTAATTGCGCTAACGGCGCCAACCCTCGATGCCAAGCTAAAGCTGTACCACTTGATTGGGCTTTGGCTGGAGCTGCACCCCGATGCTGACGTCTACGAGCGATTCAAGGCGCGTACGGCACTGACGCTGCTGAAAAACAGCTTGGGTGATGCCCTGGTTGATATCCAAGCGAGCCTGCGACCGGCGGCTTAACCGTTGTGCAGCCGGTAATCCAGGTTTTGGCTGTGCTCGATAACCCAGCGCGCGTTGACGAGGTCGTTGTGCTCGACTTTGGCGGTCACGGTCGCCTCATCCAGGCCAAGGTCGCGCCACCGCTTAATCAGCCGTTGGCGCAGGGTCTCCAGGTCAGCTTCGACCATCACGCGGGCATCAAATAGGGGTGCGAGTCCAGACCAGGGTGGGGCGTCGGCTAACACATAGTTGCCCTCAACAAAAATAAGGTCGTGGGAAGGCTCAATCGCCAGTGCGTCCGGCACCACGGCGTCAATAGCACGGTCGAAGGCGGGGACGCTGAGGGCCTGCTGTTGCCGGACCTGGCGTAAGGTGGTCGCCAGCGCGTCAACGTCAAAGGTGTCTGGGGCTCCTTTGCGCGCTCGTAGACCTCGGGCATCCAGCCACGCGTTGTCGTGGTGAAAGCCATCCATTGGCAGCACCATTGCCCGTTCGCCGATCAGTCGGGCCAAGGCTTCAGTGCTGGTGGACTTGCCGCTACCCGGGGCGCCTGCGACGGCAATCAGGTGTCGTGAACCGGATGGAAAACGCGTCACTAAGGTACGCGCGAGCTGGTCTAGTGTCATTGAGTGATCCATCGAAAGGTTAGGTTAATGCGCGTGCCTGGGATGCGGGATGTCGCCCGCTTGGGCAACTGGTGTTGCCAGCTCGCCTGGCAGCCGGATTGCATGACTAACAGATCCCCTGAGTTCAGCAGCACCTCAACAGTGTCACCGCCACCGACTGGCCTCAATTGAAAGGGCCGAGCCTGGCCCAGTGACAAGCTGGCAATCACCGGTTCGGGCCCTAGCTCCGGTTCATTATCACGGTGCCAGCCCATGTAGTCTTGCCCGTTACGGTACTGGTTTATCAGCACATGATTGAAGCGCTGGCCGGTCTCGGCTTCGACCCGCTGGCGCAGTTCGCAAATGGTTTCGCTCTCCGGGCGCGGCTCTAGCGTTCGCCCACTGTAGCGGTAGGTGACCGCGCCCGCCCAGTCAATCAGCCGCGGTTCCGTCACCCGCCGCCCATACAGACTGAGCTCGTACTGGTGCCAGCCACACTCATCTAGTAGCCGGTTGAAACTGGCGTCTGCTTCGCTGGGGTTTAGTAGCGGCATGTGATCAATCGGGGGATGCATTATTGAACCCTAGGGGTGTGGCGCGGTGCACCAAAGGACCATGTATTGCGGACTAATCGGCCTATCATATGTTAATCAGTTCACACTTTTCGGGTGGCATACGGGTGTCTAACGACGCATTGGTTCAACGGGGTCAAATTCTAGTTCAAGGCATTGGACGGATTCTACGCGAGCGTACCTACCCACACTGGGCTGAGCAGGGACAGGTCACTGTGCTGCCCTCAGAGACGGCCTTGATCGAAGTGTTTGTCCCCGCCAGCAATATCCTTTGGCCCGTGGCCATGTGCGCACGAAGTGCCTTTGACGGCATGAAGGTCAGCGGCTCGGAGTGGATGGGGACCTCGGTCTGGGAGCCCGGCACAGACAGCCGACCGCTGTTGGGCGTTGCGCTGATGCAAGAGACCCACGCCAGTTGGTGGACCCTGGATTGGATGCAGCAAAAAGCGGCGCCGGGCATCTTGACGGCGCGTTTAGCGTGGCACAACGACCCGGCGGCCCTGGCTGAGCGGCTTGAGCGTTTTGTTGACGTCATGGCGGCGGATGAGCGTGGCGCCCGCGCCGCATCCTTTATGACACCCCACATTCGTCATCTGCGTAGTTTGGCGCTGCGCCGTCGTGTGTCGTTAGTCGGTTGAGCTAACCGAGTAACCCGGCTTCTTTGACCGAGCTTAAAAACGAGCGTCCAACGGGCAATTTAAGGTCATCGCCCAGTACCAGCAAATGACGACCACCGTCTCGCTCATGACCGCGCACAGCGCTGCGCATGACGTAATACTCTTTGTGAATGCGCAGGCCGATTTCGCGGGGAATCTGTTCCGATGCTGATGCCAGCGAAATGCGAACGTAGCTGGAATGGCCTTCACCGCAAACTTCGATGTAGTTGCGTGAGGTCCGCAAGTGGGTCGGGCTGCCGTGGGTATCAATGAATTCGCTGAGCCAGCGCGGTAGGGTTGGAATCGGCGCTGTGGGTTCGATGATCACGTCTGTGGAACGATTCGGGGCAGGGGGTGGGCTGTCGGCTACTTTGGTCTCGTCGGTGTGGCTCGACTCGGACGTGGAGTCAGGTGTCAGCCAGGTGAGAAGCACCAAAAGCGCAAAGGCGACCCAGGTTGGCAGCCAGGTGAGGCTTTCACTGGCATTGGCGACTAACACCGCGATTAAGCCGGCCCACGCAATACCCGCTGGGATACGTATGCGTTTAGATAGGTTCTGCTGAATCGGCACCCAAGGCGACCCGAAGATCGTCAAGGCAATCGCGGCCAGTAACGACGACAGCAGACTGGCACCGGCACCCACCAGCAACGCCGCCGTGGCGATGACAGTCAGCGAATACCAGGTGTCACTGGTCTGTGGCGTGGGTAAAGGCATTTAGTTGTCCGAAGTGTGCTCTGGCAGTCAGTGTCAAAACATAATGGGGGTTGATGTTAGCAAGATTGAAGGTTAGCGCTTAATGGCAATACTGTGGGTTTGGAATGGCCTTCACGGCGAGAAAAATGGCAAATATCGCTTTTTCTATAATTATCAATGCATTAGCCAAAGAAAAACTTTCTATATATCGGTCCTAGATTGTGTGACCTGATAGCAGTTCGGGTTCTAAAACGGCGTACTCTATTAATAAATAGGGCAGCTGGAACGCTGTCGAGTTAGGAATTACCGGTGCAACAAACGGTGAAAAAGGGTGGATCAATGATGCCGACAGAACGAAGCGTACTCATCGTCGAGGACCAGCCCGACGATGTCGCCTCGATTAAGCGCTTTCTAGGCGACTTGAATGTAAAACGGTGGGATGTCGCTGAAACGGCAGAGCAAGCGATCGAGCTGCTGGCGGACGACCATCACTACGACCTTCATGTGTTTGATTTGACCTTGCCCGACTGCGCCAATTTGGAACTGCTGGACCGGTTGCATGCCCGCGGCTTCGCCGCCTGGCGAAAGTCAATCGTCATCACCGGTGTGGTCGAAGAGCTGGAACAAGACCGCGCCATCGAAACCTTCGGGGTACCGGTACTGGATAAAGCGCAGCTTGACGGACGGCTGCTGGCGTGGGCGCGCTCGATAATCGATGACAGCGGAACGGCCTGGTTGACGCGCATTGTCGCAACCCTGGGGGCGTCGCTATGGGGAACGGGCTCATGCGGCTTTATATGGGTGCCGGGGGCTAGCGCTACCCAATTTCGTTCTATGCTGGCTGCGGCTCAGGTCATCCCAGTTAGCCAGGACGGCGTTCTGGTTGCGTTACCCAACGAGGGCTTAAAAGCCGCCGTTGAGCTGCGTGAACTCCTTAGCGATCAGCTGCCGGGAGCACCCTCCCTGACGTCTCTGGTGCTGATGGACCTGGATGCGTCCCATGATCTGTACCGCCTGTCGCAGGATGTGCTAACGGCGGTTCGTCGCCCGGGCTTCAGCGGCGCCATTTGGCCGTTGGCTGAGATGTCACCTCGGGCGGTCGTTTAACCTATGTCAATCGTTGGTCGCGCGGGTCGCGGCGATGTCGATAGCGGCGGCTACAAAGGGTTAGTCATGATGGTGTGGGCGCCGGGCTATGACAGCATCATGGCGTGGGAACATCGTCAGAGCGGCGTTTGGAGCGCCGCGTGGATCGAAGAAACCTGTGTTCGTCTGATGGGTGGCCGCGTGCAGCAGCACTTTTCATTGCACCGCTTTGGTTTCGTTGGGTACGCCCGCGTTCCCACCGACAAGGTTGACGCCACGTTGGAGCGGTTTGTCGAACGTTTTGACGAGGCGTGGCGTGAAAAACAACAGGAAGTCGCTCTGCCGAATTGGACGGGTGTCGCCGTCACCTGCCCCTACCAGCGTGCCGCCGAGCAAGTGGTTGATCTGCAACAGCGCATGCTGACACTCGCCGAAGGTGGCGAAATACCGACAACGCCGGCCACGCTGTCGCGCTACGACGTTGACGATTTTTGCCAGACCTTTAGTGTGCCGCGCGCGGCTTGGTGGCCTCGTAAGCAGGCAGTACCCGAGTAAACTCAGCCAGCCACTCGACTAGGATCGGGTGGCTGTCGCGCCAGACGCCCTCAAATCGCAAGTCTAAATAGCCCAGCGCCGCCGCTAGTGCGATGGCAGCCAATGACGGCTGGTCCTCGATCACCGGCGGCGCATCCACGAACCAATCAAGCGTTTGCGTAATTTTCTGATGTTGCATGGCCAGCCAGGGTGCGGACTGCGACCCCTTATCGCGCATCCGCCCCTCGTACACCACCAATAGCGCGGCCTCGGTCATTCCCGTCGCTGCGGCATGCTGAATCAGCACCGTCTCGCGGTGCGTATCCGGCACCAACCAGTCGGCACCGGCCAGTCGAGCCAGCGAGTCGCAAATAACCGTCGAATCAAACACCGCCGTGCCGTCGTCTTTAATCAGGCAAGGGATTTTACCCAGTGGATTGGGGTGCTGGCCCGCGGCGTTCATGCCAAGGGTGTCGATCATCTCGATGTCGATGCGATCGCTCAATCCAAGTGCGGCGATGGTCAGTTTGACCTTGCTGCCGAAGGGGCTGGCGGGGGATGACAGTAGCTTCATGTGTGCTCCAGTGGCAGCGGGTGTGGTGGCCAGGGCCGTTCATGGTCCGAGCGATCCCAGGCCAAGACCCAGTCGGGCGTTGGATGGTTCCAGTGGACGCCAAGCGCGTCCATAACCAGCGCCCCGTCCAGTGTTTTGCCGCGGTGTGTCACGGCGGTGCGAAACAGGGCGTGCGAGCAGGGCTCGCCACGCACCCAAAAGCTTTGCGACATATAGAACCATCGCCCATCCACAGCGCAGCATTGGGTGCGGCACTCGACTGGGTCGAACATGCGGATGCGCTTGCGATAGCGCACGGACGAGCCGGCCACGACCAGCCCCCATCCCTTGCGTTTGAGCAGCGACATCAAGCCGATGCGCACCGCGAGGTCCCAGCGGCCTTGCTCAAACAGTGTCAGTTGGCGGCCGTTATTCACTTCGCCGAAAATATCGATGTCCCAGGGCATGGCGCGGAAATGCATGACGCCAATGTCGTCCACTGCGATGCTGGGGCGTTTGCGCGCGCGCGTTAGGGTCAACAGCGTGCGAATAAAGGGATACATTGTAGGCTCCTTCGGCGGCTCAATCCGCGGAGATGAAGACTAACGGCTAAGGAATAAAAATGGCACCACACCCTATCCCAGCGTCAGTTCGCGTGATCCGCCAAGGTCGGCTAACAGCCTGGGTGATTCCCTATGGTGCGCGGCTGGTGCAGGTGTTTTTGGACGATCAGCCGCTTTGTTTGGGGCTCGCCAACCCCGAGGACTATGAACGCGAGCCGGCATCGCTGGGTGCGGTGTGCGGGCGTTACGGCAATCGCATCGGCGGCGGCGTGCTTGAGCGCGATGGGCAGCGCTGGCAGCTTGATCAAAACGAGGGCGAACAGTGCCTGCACGGCGGTGCCGAGGGTTTTGGCCGGCGCCAGTGGCAGGTTGGGCAGCACAGTGATGAGTCGGTGACCCTGACGCTGCATTCCGCTGACGGCGATCAGGGCTGGCCGGGGCGATGTCAGGCCCAAGTTCGCTATGCGCTGACGCCCGATGGGCTTGAGTGGGAGGCGTCGGCGCGCGTCGATAAGGCCTGTCCTATTAATCTGATTCAGCATGCTTACTGGAATCTGGGTGCGTCAGCGGCGGAGCACCGCTTGCAGATGCCCGCCACGCATTGCTGGAACAGCGATGAGCGTCAATTGCCCAACGCCTGCGTACCCGTGTCCGGCGATACGGATTTTCGGGCCGGGCGTGTGATTGGCCATCACGATCATGATCGGACCTTTATGGTGCCTGGTGCGGGCATGCGGCATGCGGCCACCCTGTCGGGACCGCTGGCGTCACTGGCGATCTATTCAGACCAGCCGTCAATTCAGCTCTACTGCGCCAAGCACCTATTCACGGTTGGGCCGGCGATAGGCGCTGCACATGAGCCCGGCAACGCGGTCTGCTTGGAAACCCAACAACTTCCCAATGGTCCAGCCTTGGGCCAAGATGTATGGCTTGTGCCCGGCAGGCAGTACCGCCACCGAATGCGCTTCCAGATTGCCCCCAAGGACCCCGTTACATGACAAACGCTCGCCTATTCACGCCGGTGTTGATCGCCAGCTCGCTGGTGCTGATGCTCGGATTTGCACTGCGTGCTGCCTTCGGTTTGTTTCAGATCCCGATTGCCGAGGAGTTTGGTTGGTTGCGTGCGGAATTTTCCATGGCGATCGCGATTCAGAACCTCGCCTGGGGCGTTGGCCAGCCGATTTTTGGCGCCATTGCCGAAAAATTCGGCGACCGCAAAGCCATCGTTCTGGGCATTGTGACCTATGCCGTCGGCCTGTTCTTTACCGCCTATGCGGTGACGCCGGCGCAAATGCAGTGGCTCGAGGTGTTAGTCGGCTTTGGTATTGCGGGAACCGGTTTTGGTGTGATTTTGGCGATCGTCGGGCGCGCCGCATCGGATGAAAATCGCTCAATGGCCATGGGTATCGCCACCGCCGCGGGGTCGGCGGGTCAAATCGTCGGCCCGATCTTGGTCGCCAGCCTGTTGGATGTCATTACCTGGCAGTCCACCTTTATGGTGATGTCAGGCCTGATTTTTCTGGGCCTGTTTTGCCTGCCCTTTATCAAGGCGGATGGTCGCGCCACCAAGGCAGAGCTGCAGGATTCCATGTCGACAGTGCTGCTGCGTGCGGTCAAGGACCCCAGTTATTCCCTGATCTTTGTCGGGTTCTTCAGCTGTGGCTTTCAATTGGGCTTTGTGACGGCCCATTTTCCGGCCTTTATCACCGAAGCCTGCGCGGCGATTGCGCCGGACAGTTTAGCGGCCAGTTTGGGTATCGATTCGACCGCGACCCTGGGTGCTGTGGCCATCGCTGTGATTGGGGCGGCCAACATCGTCGGCACCATCGCCGCCGGGGCCCTGGGCAAAAAATACTCCAAGAAATATTTGCTTAGCGGCATCTATACCGCCCGCACCATTATCTCGGCCTGGTTCATTTTGACGCCGATGACGCCCATCACCGTGGTCATTTTTAGCCTGGTCATGGGTGGGCTGTGGTTGGCGACGGTGCCGCTCACCAGCGGGCTGGTGGCGCACATTTATGGCCTTCGTTACATGGGCACGCTTTACGGGTTGGTGTTTTTTAGTCACCAGCTCGGGTCGTTCTTGGGCGTGTGGCTCGGTGGCGCCTTGTATGACGAGTTCGGCACCTACACCACCGTATGGTGGGTTGGAATCGGGGTTGGGGCGTTGTCAGCGATTGTTCACCTGCCGGTGCGCGAAGCACCCTGGCGGGCGAAAGCCGCGGCCGCGTAAGCGGCGAGCCGGGTTAACCAACCAGCCGGGTTAACCAGCCAGCCAGTCGGTCACCGCCGCTATCGGCGGCGGCTTGGTTTGCCCTTCGCGGGTTTGCCAGCTGGGCGTCCCTTGGTGCTTCCCGCTGGTCGGGCCGCGTTCGGTCGGGCCGCGTTCGGTCGGGCCGCGCTCGGTCGGGCCGCAGTCGGTCGGGCCGCGGTCGGCCTATCGGCGCTCGTGCGTTGGGTACGGAAGGTCGTGCCCTTTGCCGTCGGCTTGCGCCGCGTCCCTTCGGATTGCTGTCCCGTGCCCGCCGGCTGATAGGTTGGAATCAGGTGCTTTTTGCCGTTGCCGATCAGGTCCGCCCGTCCCATGTCTTTCAGCGCTTGGCGCAGCATCGGCCAGTTATTGGCGTCGTGGTAACGCAGGAACGCCTTGTGCAAACGGCGCTGCTTCATGCCTTTGGGGCTGACCACATCTTCACTGTCCCGTCGCACCCGTTTCAGCGGGTTCTTGCCGCCATGCCACATGGCGGTGGCCAGTGCCATCGGGCTGGGCAGGAACGCTTGAACCTGATCGGCGCGGAAGCCGTTGGATTTCAGCCACAACGCCAAGTTCATCATGTCCTCATCGGTTGACCCGGGGTGGGCCGCGATGAAGTACGGAATCAGGTACTGCTCTTTACCCGCTTCTTTGGAGTACTTGTCGAACATCTTCTTGAACGCGTCGTAGGTGCCAATACCAGGCTTCATCATTTTCGACAGCGTGTTGGCTTCGGTGTGCTCGGGCGCGATCTTCAGGTAGCCACCGACGTGGTGCTGAACCAGCTCTTTGACATAAGCCGGGGTTTCCACGGCGATGTCGTAGCGCAGGCCGCTGGCGATCAACACGCGTTTGATACCCGGAATTGTGCGGGCTTTGCGGTACAGCCGCACCAGGGGCATTTGGTCCGTGTTCAGGTTTTCACAGATGCCGGGGTAAACACAGGACAGCTTGCGGCAGTTTTTTTCGATATTCGGGTCTTTGCAGGCCAGTCGCCACATGTTGGCCGTGGGCCCGCCCAGGTCCGAAATGGTGCCGGTGAACCCTGGGGTGGTGTCTCGGATCGCTTCGATTTCATTCAGAATCGACTGCTCTGAGCGGTTCTGGATGATTCGGCCCTCGTGTTCGGTAATCGAGCAGAAGGTGCAGCCGCCAAAACAGCCACGCATGATGTTGACGCTGAACTTAATCATGTCATAGGCGGGTATTTTGGCGTCGCCGTAGGCTGGGTGAGGCACGCGCTGATAGGGCAGTTCAAACACGCCGTCCATTTCCGGCGTTTCCAGCGGTATCGGCGGCGGGTTAATCCAGACGTGGCGATTGCCGTGCTGCTGAATCATGGCTCGGGCGTTGCCGGGGTTGGACTCCAGGTGCAGCACACGGCTGGCGTGGCTGTACAGCACTGGGTCGGCTTTGACCTGCTCGTAGCTGGGCAGGCGAATGACGGTTTTGTCGCGATCCAGCTTGGTCGTGCGCGGGATGAACTTAATCGGTGCAATGTCGCTGTCCGACGGGGCTTCTTCGCCGACCTTGCAGTCCGGTGTTTGTGTGGTGTCGATGTAGGGGTCGGGTTCTTGGGTGATTTGACCTGGCATATCGACATCGGTCGAATCGATCTGGAACCAGCCGGCCGGCACGCCTGTGGCTGGCACAGCGGTGCCGCGCAGGTAACGCATGTCATCAATGGTTTTGCCGCTGGCTAGGCCGTGCGTCAGGTCAACCAAGGCGCGCTCGGCGTTGCCGTACAACAGGATGTCGGCTTTGGAATCGAGCAATACGCTGCGCCGGACTTTTTCCTGCCAGTAATCGAACTGGGCTGCGCGGCGCAGGCTGGCTTCGATGCCGCCGATGACCACGGGCACATCTTTGTAGGCCTCTCGGCAGCGCTGGGTATAAATCAGCACCGCGCGATCCGGGCGCTTTCCGGCCATGCCACCTGGGGTGTAGGCGTCGTCGGAGCGTACTTTACGGTCGGACGTATAGCGGTTGACCATGGAGTCCATGTTGCCGCCGGTGACGCCGAAGAAGAGGTTGGGCTTGCCTAGCTGCCGGAAGGGCTCCGCGCTGTCCCACTCGGGCTGCGCGATGATACCGACGCGAAAGCCCTGGGCCTCGAGCAGGCGGCCGACCACCGCCATGCCGAAACTCGGGTGGTCGACGTAGGCGTCGGCGGTCACGATGATGATGTCGCAGCTGTCCCAGCCTAGCGCGTCCATCTCGGCGCGGGACATCGGCAGGTACGGTGCTGTGCCAAAGCATTCGGCCCAGTATTTTGGGTAGGAGAAGAGCTTGCGCGGACTGAACTCGTCCACGGGCTCGTTCGCTTGCTGCTTCGCCATAGTCTGCTCGCGGTCGTTGGGGGGGGGCAGTTTAGGAGTTAGGGGAGGGCGCCGTTGGGCACTCCTGCGTCTAAACGCGTAAGGGGCATAGTATAGCGCGTCTACGATCGCCTTTCGTGATTAGTTTTCCGCCTCCTCGAGGGACTGGATGCGGTAGGCGCAGCGCCGCGCACCCGCTAGCACGTGATCGCTGCGCTCAATCTGAGCATGGGGGGCGAGCAGATGGGTGAAAAGCTGCAGTTCGGCGCCACAGAAGGCGTTGCAGCGACTCGCCGCGGCGAAAATGGGGCAGTGATTCTCGATTAATAGCCAGCCGCTAGGAGTGAAACGCAGCTCCGCCATAAACCCCTCGTCGCTGCGTTGCTGACAGAGCGCGGCTAGGGTCAGATTGAGGTCCT
>CAKZQE010000091.1 GCA_937139465.1 uncultured Gammaproteobacteria bacterium | reverse complement strand
TTCGTGCGGCACATACGGGAACACAAAGTTTTGGTCATGGGTGGCGCGAATTTCGTCGTGCCCATGCAACAGGCCCAGGTCCGCCAAGCCACGAAGCTGTTCAGAACGTATGTCCCCTGGGGCCTGACCATGGCCTTTCAGAATCACCGCGACGGCGCGGTAGCCCGGTATTTTGTGGGCCGCAACGTTTTGCTGGTACCAGGCCTGGAAATCCGCATCGTCAGGCAACAGCCCTTCGGCCCGCGGCGTCAGTGGCATCAATAATTGTTGCTTGAGGGCATCAACCTGGTCAGGCAGCACCGCCAAGCGAGGGTCTTGGTTCTCGGCGTACTCGGCGTCCACCGCCGCACCAAAAGCATCCAGCCCCATGGCCTCGACCAAGATTTTGATGCGTGCCTTGTACTTGTTATCGCGCCGCCCATGCAGGTTATATACCCGCAAAATCGCATCCAGATAGTTCAGCAACTCGGCCACCGGCAAATCACGGCGCAGCAGCTTGCCAATCACCGGTGTCCGGCCCAATCCTCCGCCGACCCAAACGTCGATACGCACATCGTCCGGGCGTCCGGTGACCCGCAGGCCAATGTCGTGCACTTCAATTGCGGCACGATCGGCCACTACACCGGTCACCGCGATTTTGAATTTTCGTGGCAAGTAGGCGAACTCAGGGTGCAGGGTTGCCCACTGACGGACGACCTCGCAGATCACACGGGGATCGATGATCTCGTCGGGCAAGGTGCCGGCGTAGGGATCGGACGTTAGGTTGCGAATGCAGGCGCCACTGGTTTGTATGGCGTGCATATCCACCTCCGCCAACTGACCCAGTACGCCCGGGATGCGTTCTAGCGGAATCCAGTTGAACTGAACATTTTGCCGCGTGGTGACGTGAACATAGCCACGGTCCTCGGCATCGGCAATATCGGCCAACCGCACCAACTGGCGCGCATCTAAGGTGCCGTAGGGAATGCTAACCCGCAGCATCGGCGCATGGCGCTGGATGTAGAGCCCATTTTGCAGACGCAGGGGGCGAAAGCGCTCTTCTTCGATGTGCCCCGCCAGATAGCGCTCAGTTTGCTCGGCGAATTGTTCGACGCGAGCCCTGACCAGTGCCTTGTCGGTGTGTGAGTAAGGGTAAACAGCCATTATCCAATCATCATCCTGAGGCCCGCCGCACCAATCAGCACGCGCGCCAGTGTTTTAATCCAAGAAAGTGCCACCCGGGGCCCGTATTTGGCCCCAACGTATGCCGCCGGAACCCCGCCCAATAGCAGTGGTACCAGCACGTCAAAGTCGACCCGGTCCATGCCCCAGTGGGTCGCGCTGGCGACAACGGACAGCAACAGCGCGTGGGTCAATTCCGTCCCAACCAGAGCCGCACTGCCAATCACCGGCGCCCACAAGACCAGGGCCAGAGTGCCTAATACCCCGGCACCAACGCTGGTCAGGCTGACCAACGACCCGATCACCGCACCGGCTAGCATCAACCGCATGGGGCGCACGGTGCGCACCCCCGTCCGGTTCCAGCCCGGCGCAACGGCCACGGTCAACAGGGCAAAACCCAACAGCACCCCGAGGACCTGATCGCTCACCCGCGGCGCCAGCCAAGTCCCCGAGATAAAGGCGGCCGGCAAGCTGCCCGCCGCCATCCAGCCGACCCAGCGCCACTGGGTGTGGCGTTGATGGGCATAACGCCCCGCCGCAACCATTTTCGTTGCCGCCGCGAATACCAAGTCCGTCGACACCGCGACGCTCAGCGGCACGCCGAAACCCAGCGATAACAAGGGAGTCATTAGGGCAGCCGCCCCCAGGCCAGTCGCTCCGACTAACCCGCCAACGGCTGCGCCAGCAATTAACAGTGCCCATTCCATACGGACCACTCCCTTGGTGATTGGGGAGCAGTGAACCACCGGCTTGATATAACCAAAAAGAATATTTTGCACTATCGTTATGCGCGCTTTGGTTATAAGAATGGAAAAAACGGTTCTTTTATCTTGCCTAAGCAGTCCCTCTATAAAGACGACCTGAAATTGAACTGGGGACAGACCATGAATGCGCGCCTGCAGGAACTGGAAACCGAAGCGATACTGTTGATTCGCGAAACCTACGCGGCGTTTAAGACGCCGGTCGTACTGTATTCCGTTGGCAAGGACAGCTCGGTGCTAATCCACCTGGTATCCAAAGCCTTTTACCCGATGAAGCCACCGATGCCGTTGCTGCACATCGACACCGGGTTCAAATTTCCCGAAATGATTGAGTTCCGGGACCGGCGCGCCGCTGAGCTTGGGTTCGATTTGGTCGTGCGTCGCAACGAAGCCGCCATCGCCGCGGGCACCAACCCCCACGACCATGGCATCGGCAGCTGCTGCGGTGCGCTGAAAACGGAAGCGCTGCTAAGCGCCCTTGAGGAAGGTGGCTACGACGTCGCTCTCGGCGGCGCTCGGCGTGACGAGGAAGCCAGCCGCGCCAAAGAGCGCTTTTTCAGCCACCGCGATAGCTTCGGTGGCTGGGAGCCGCGCCAACAGCGCCCGGAGCCTTGGTTCCACTTCAACACCTTGCTGGACGATGGCGAAAGCATGCGCGCCTTCCCCCTGTCCAACTGGACAGAACAGGATATTTGGGACTACATCCAGGCCGAATCGATCGAACTGGTCGACCTGTATTTCGCCCGCCCACGCCCGGTCAAGCGCCAGGGTGAGCAGCTGATCCCGGTGATCAACGCAGACGAGGCGTCGGAGGATGTCTCGATTCGCTACCGCACGCTGGGATGCTACCACTGCACCGCCGCTCAGGCCAGCAGCGCCGACACCTTGGAAGCCATCATCACCGAGACCGCGCAAGCACAATTATCCGAGCGCTCCAGCCGGCTGATTGACCACGGTGTGTCGAGCATGGAAGACAAAAAACGCGAGGGATATTTCTAATGAGCATTCTACGACTCGCCATTGCCGGCAGCGTCGACGACGGCAAATCAACCTTGCTGGGGCGGTTGCTTCACGACACCGGTTCATTGCGCACCGATCAGGTGGCCAAGATGACCCGCATCGGTGCCGACAAGGGCATGGCACTGGACTTGGCCAGTGTGGCTGACGGCCTTAAGGCCGAACAGGAGCAAGGCATCACCATCGATGTGGCCTACCGCTATCTGAACCTGCGCGGACGCCGGTTAATCCTGGCCGATACCCCCGGGCACGAGCAATACACCCGCAACATGTTTACCGGCGCCTCGACGGCCTGGGGGTCGTTACTGCTAGTGGACGCTAAACGCGGCCTGCGCGAGCAAACCCGTCGCCACGCCAGCATCGCCGCCTTACTGGGGCATGACACGGTGGTGTTCTGCGTCAACAAAATGGATGCGGTCGACAACGATCCGGCGCGCTACCAAGCGCTGGCCGACGAATGCCAGGCCCTGGGTGAACGCCTTGGCTTTAAACACCTGCATATTTTGCCGATCAGCGCCCTGACCGGCGACAACGTCGTCACACGCGGTGCGCTTACCTGGTGGGAGGGTGACACGTTGCTGGACGTACTCACGGCACTGGAACCCGCAGCCCGGGCACAGCCCGCGCAGGTGGCATCGGTTCAGGCCGTCATGATCGAGCAATCCGAGGGCCAAACGCGGCGTCTGCTGGCCCTGCGCTTTGCCGGGGGCCCGATCGCCGTAGGTGATCGGTTATTTGCCGGCGTGCACGCGCGGCCGGTGACCATCAAGGCGATTTACTCCGGCGGCGCGAGCGTGACGTCAGTGGCGTCAAACCGCGACGCACTGGTCGAGCTTGACGAGGAAATCGACCTCACCCGCGGCGACTGGTTGCAGCGTGAACCCCAAACCTGGACCAAGACCTTGTCACCGGTGGTGTGCTGGCTCGGGGAACGGCCTGGGCGCGTTGGCGAAAAAGTGGTGCTGCGCCACGGTGATCGCTGGGTCAAAGCCCAAATCACCGATGCCAGCCAGCCCGTGGATTTGGCCGAGCTGTGTTACCATTCAACCCAGCAAAGCCTTGAATCGAACAGCATCGGCCGCATCCATTTGCGACTGGCGCAACCGGTGCCGGCGGCGAGTTTTGCCGACGATCCTGTCAGTGGCGCCATGGTGCTGGTTGACCCAGCCACGCGCCAAACACTGGCAGCCGGCGTGATCGCCCCGATTCCGGGTCTTGAAACCACCGCGTAGGACCCTGAGTGAGCGACATTGTTTTAATTTTGGTAGGCACGGTGCTGGTCAACAACTTTGTGTTGGTCCAGTTCCTGGGCCTGTGCCCGTTTTTGGGGGTGTCCACCAAGATTGATTCCGCCTTGGGCATGTCGCTCGCCACGACCTTTGTGTTGACGCTGTCCAGTGCCGCCAGCTATTTGATCTACACCTATTTGCTGGTGCCGCTGGAAGTCGAGTTCCTGCGCACCATCGCGTTCATTTTGGGCATCGCCATCGCCGTTCAGTTCACCGAGATGATGGTGCGCAAAACCAGCCCGTTGTTATACAAGGTGCTGGGCATTTTCCTGCCACTGATCACCACCAACTGCGCGGTGCTCGGGGTTGCACATCTGAACCTTGGCAAGGCCCACAACTTCTTCGAGTCGTTAATTTACGGTTTCGGCGCCGCCGCCGGGTTTTCCCTGGTGTTGATTCTATTTGCCTCACTGCGCGAGCGTCTGGGCCGGGCTGATATCCCGGCGCCGTTCCAGGGCCCCGCCATCGGCATGATCAGCGCGGGCATTATGGCGCTGGCCTTTATGGGCTTTGGCGGCGTGACCGCGCCATGACGTTGTTTTCAGCCATCCTCGCGGCGGTGGTATTGACCATCGCCGGCGGCGCCTTGCTGGCCTGGGCTGTGGAGCGCTTTCGGGTCGAGGGCAACCCGCTGGTCGACACCATCGATGAGCTACTGCCGCAAACCCAATGCGGCCAGTGTGGTCACCCAGGCTGCCGCCCCTACGCCGAAGCCATTGCTGCCGGCGAGGACATCAACCGGTGCCCGCCCGGTGGTCAGGACACCATCAACGCGTTGGCGGAATTACTGGATGTCGAAGCCCCGAGCCTGGATGCCGAGCATGGCGAGGAAAAACCGCCCATGGTCGCCGTCATCCGCGAGGATGAATGCATCGGCTGCACCAAGTGCATCCAAGCCTGCCCCGTCGACGCGATCTTGGGCGCCGCAAAACAAATGCACACGGTGATCGAGTCCGAATGCACGGGCTGCGACCTGTGCCTGGAGCCCTGCCCGGTCGACTGCATCGACATGGTTGAGCAATCGCGCATGCCGACCTGGCCGCTTCCGGCCGACATTATTGCCACGGATCGCGCGTCATGATTCACCAAAGCCCACACCGCCTGACCGGCGGCATCCACCCGGACGAGCGCAAGGATCTGTCCTGCGACGTTCCCGTGCGCCCAGCGCCGATGGCGGACGAACTCGTATTCAGCCTACAAACCGGCCGTCATGGACTAGAGCCCTGCGTTGACGATGGCGCCCGCGTGTTGGGTGGCGAATGCATCGCCCGCGGCACGGGGTCGTTCTCCCAAGCCTGGCATGCACCGACCTCGGGCACGCTGCATTACATCGACGCCTTGCCCGCCACCGATGCTTACGGCCGCCCGGGACCGGGTCTGCGTTTGGTCCCCGACGGTGAAGACCACTGGTGCGACGCCGAACCCGCCCTGTCCAGGGACGACAGCCGCGAGACGCTGTTGGCGCGTATTGAGTGGGCAGGCATCGCCGGCATGGGCGGCGCCGGCTTCCCGAGCCACATCAAACTGGCCAGCGACAAGCCGGTCACGACGCTGATTATCAATATGGCCGAGTGCGAGCCCTACATCAGTTGCGACGACGCCCTCGCCCGTAGCCAAGCCGCCGACATCCTGCGCGGTGCAGCCTGGGTCAAGCACATCTTGGGCGCACAGCGCGTGTTGATCGGCATCGAAGACAACAAACCCGACGCCATTGCCGCACTCGAATCCGCCGCTGCAGCCAACCCCGCCGTCGATGCCGAGATCTGGGTGTGCCCGACGGTCTACCCCAGCGGTGGCGAAAAACAACTGATCCAGATTCTGACCGGTGAAGAAATACCCGCCGGCCAGCTGCCGCAGGCGCTGGGTTACCACATGCACAATCCCGCGACCCTGGTGGCCATCTATGACGCGATCGAACACGGCCGCCCGCTGACCCATCGTTTGGTCACCCTCACTGGGGAGGGCGCCGCCGATCGCGGTAACCGCAAGGTCGCCCTCGGTACACCGTTGCATGCGCTGACACAGCTGGCCGGCGCGAGCTCGGATTCAATCCTGATTATGGGCGGCCCGATGATGGGGTTTGAAGTACGCTCGCCCGCGGCCGGGGTCGTCAAAACCACGAACTGCTTATTGATGGCCAGCCCAAACGAGCTGCCGGCTGCGGAGCCCGAACAGCCGTGCATACGCTGCGGCGAATGCGCCACGGTCTGCCCCGCGTCGTTGCAGCCGCAAACCCTGTTTTGGCAGATTCAGGCCGATGACGCGCCCCGGGCCCAGGCCGAAGGGCTGATGGACTGCATCGAGTGCGGCGCCTGCGCCTACGTCTGTCCCAGCCAAATACCCCTGGTCAGCTACTACCGCCACGGCAAAGACCAGTTGCGTCAACGCGCCCTGGACCAAGTGAAAAGTGATCGCGCGCGGGAACGCTTCGAGGCGCGCCAGGCCCGCCTGGATGCAGAAGCCGAAGCCAAGGCCGCCAAACGTGCTGCTCGCGCCGCAGCGATGGAGGCAGCCAAATCCGGCGAGGACCCGCGCAAAGCCGAGGTTCAAGCCGCCGTCGCCCGAGCGCGGGCACGCGCCAAGCAAAAGGACACCCCCGACACATGATTCACCGGCCCTCGCCCCACCGCCGGCGCGCCCGCTCCACCCAGGACGTGATGCGCGATGTGCTGCTGGCCCTCGTGCCCGGAACCCTCGTGATGCTCTGGCTTTACGGACCTGGGGTGCTGACGAATTTACTGCTGACGCTGATCGCAGGTGTCGCCACCGAAGCCGCGGTCATGCGCCTGCGCGGACGAGCGGTCAAGCCGCCGCTGCGCGACCTGTCGGCGCTGGTGGCCAGCGCACTGATCGGGCTCTCGCTGCCACCGCTGGCCCCGTTTTGGATTCCGCTGCTGGCCGGCGTGCTGGCCATCGGGCTCGGCAAGCAGTTGTTCGGCGGACTCGGCCACAACCCCTTCAATCCAGCCATGGTGGCCTACGCCGTGCTGCTGATTAGCTTTCCCGTCGCCATGACCACCACCTGGGTGTCGCCGACACGCGTGCCGGATCTACTGGCGACCCTGGGGCATCAATTTGGCGGCGCCGATGGCTGGTCAGGCGCCACCCCCTTGGATCGCTACAAGGATCTGGCTACCCGCCTGACCCAGTCCGAGATCGCCCAAGATCCGCTGTTCAACGCAGGGCTGGTTATGCCTTGGGCGCTGCTGGCGTTGGCCTGGGCCCTCGGTGGCGCCTTCCTGATTTGGCGCCGGGCAACCTTCTGGCACGCGCCTGCCGGTTTAATCCTTGGCATCCTGTTGCCGGCCGGGGTGTTTGGCTACGACGGCGACCAATTCGTGCCAGCGTCCATGCATTTGTTGACCGGTGCGACGGTGTTCGCCGCGTTCTTTATCGTCACCGACCCCGTCTCCGGCGCCACTAGCCCCCGGGGGCGCCTGGCCTTTGGGTTCGGTGCCGGTGTGCTGACCTGGGTTATCCGCACCTACGGCGGCTACCCCGATGCCATCGCCTTTGCGGTGCTGCTGATGAACCTGGCGGCGCCGATGCTGGATCAGTTCACCCGACCACGGGTGTATGGGCATGACGCCGCCCGCAAGGGACCCGTGCTGGAGAAACGTTCATGATCCTTGCACTGATGTCCCGCGGCGCCGTGTCGCTGAGTTTGTTTGGTTTGGTCACCGCCGGGGCTGTGGCCCTGACTCAGGTGGTTACAGCGGATCGTATCGACGACAACCGCGAGGCCCTGGCGCGCGCGGCTCTGACCGCCGTATTGCCAGCCCATGACAATGCCATCTTGGATGATCAGGTCACCCTAGCCATCGGCGGCACTGACACCGCGGTAACGATCGGGCGCTTGGGTGATGACGTCAGTGGCTATGCCCTTTCCACGGTGGCCAATGACGGCTACAGCGGCCCGATCACATT
>CAKZQE010000090.1 GCA_937139465.1 uncultured Gammaproteobacteria bacterium | reverse complement strand
TGGCCGCAGTTAGAACCATTTCCAACGCTTAAACAGCCAGACCTGCAGTGCCACGAGGGCGGCGGAAAAAGCGCAAAAAATCTCGAACGCATAGGGGTTTTCTACGCCCGGAACCCCGCCGACATTGATCCCCAGAAGCCCGGTCAGGAAACCCAAGGGCAGGAACACGGCTGCGACCACCGACAACACGTACATGTTCCGGTTCAGCTTATCGGCCAGCACGTTCCCGAGCTCATCTTTGACGACCTGAGCGCGCTCGCGTATCGCATCCAAGTCTTCGACAAATCGTGCCATTTGCTGGTGACGTTCGGTCAGCTGTCGCCGGTTGCGCTCGTCCAGCCACGATAGCTCCGCCCCGCGTAAGGTCGCGATCGCATCCCGTTGCGGTGCGAGGTAGCGGCGAAACACAATCGCCTGTTTGCGTACGCCGACAATGGCCTCGCGCAGCGACGCGTCGGCACCGTCCAGCAGCGCCTCTTCGATCGCATCCGTGGTTTCATCAAGGCGCGACAGGGTCGGTTCCATACGCTCAAATAACCGCCCTAACAGCTCGGCAATAAAGTCACCCGGGGCGGTGGGTCCCGTGCCTTTCAGTAGCCGCGCTTCAAGATCCAACACCCCTTTGAGCTGACGCTTGCGCAGGCTGTAAATGCGGTTTCCGTCGACAAACAGTCGCACCGACACCATGTCCTCGGGCGCGCTATTGGCGTTCAAGTTCACCCCGCGCAAAAACAACAGGGCCGAATCCTGGTGAATGACGGCCCGCGGCCGCGTTTCATCAGCCAGCAGCGCGTCCAAGGCGACGTCGTCCAGATCCGGCGCGTGTTCGGCAAAATACTGGCGAATATTCGGGTGATCGACTTGCAGATGCGTCCACGACAGCGGTCCGTCAGGGCTGATACCACCCTGCCCGTCTAAGCGCAGCTCGATCAGTACGGGGCTTTCAGTCATTCGCGTTAGGGTCCTTTTTCGACCTCCCAAGCCTAACCTGAATCGTCGAAATCACGAAGGTTCAATAAAACCGACCGCCTTCGGCATCAGGTCACCTCCCTGCCAGTGCTGGGGTTGCGCCGGTTCAAGTGCCATCTAGTACCGAATACGTAACGGTAGTACTGGCCTGCGCCGCCTACGCATTTCTACCTACCGACTACTGTCAGTGCATGCCGACCCTTCACCGGGCGCAACGCCTTAATGGGTCGACGCGCACGAGGCAGGGAACGCCTGACGCTGGACCTCAACCAAATCGACCATACTGGAGCCATCCCATGGGAATCATGAAAAACGTTTCGCCCGCCACTGACGCCGAAGCACAACTGGGCAAAAACGACGCACGCGCCAAGCGCGACGCCGAAGAGCAACGCCGCAAGGCGCGGACCCTGGCCAAGCAACAACAGGCCGCTGAGAAAATCGCCTCCGCCGCGGTGCAAATGGCCCGTGGCGTGACTGAAGCAGCAACGGCCCGTGATCAACTCAGCACCGCCGCCCAGGAAATTGCCGCCGGCGCCGAGCAGTCATCCAGCGCCAGCCAAGAGTCCCTGGCCGCCATGACCCAGATCGCCACCCGCATCACGCGCCAATCAGAAATGGCTGAGCTGTCACTGACCCGATCCGCCGAACTGCAGAACGTGGTCGATCGTGTCGGCGGCGACGTTGAGAGCTTAATCAAGAACGTCGGCCGCGCTAGCCAGCGCCAGTCCGCATCCGTGTCCATGGTCAATGAGCTCGGTGAGCAGGCCTCCAAAATCAACGAAGCCGTCAAACAGGTCATGCGCATCGCCGATCAGACTAACCTGCTCGCACTGAATGCGGCCATCGAAGCCGGTCGCGCGGGCAAGCACGGCAAAGGATTCGCCGTCGTCGCCGACACGGTCCGTACCTTGGCTGAGATCTCAGAACGCAACGCCGCCGACATCGCCAAGCAGATTGAAACCATTCAGTCCAAGACCATGACCATCTCTGAGTCGGTTCAGCAAAGCGCGAACACGGCCCTTGAAGAGGTCGAGAAAGGCAAAACCATCACCTCACAGCTGGACGATATTAAGTCCAACATGGGCCAAGTCGCCGACGGTGCCCAGAACCTGCGCCGGGCCGCCAGCGAAATGAACACGGCGGCTCGGGACGCCCAGAAAGGGTCCGAAGCCATCGCCGCAGCCGCCGAAGAGCAGGCCAGCGCCGTCGAAGAAGTGGTCAAAACCCTTGAGCAGCAAGGCCAAGCCCTGAGTGGCGCCGAAGAAGCCAGCAGCGGCCTCGAAATCCTCGCCGATGAGCTGAAAAACAGCACCGACATTGCCAAGAGCAGCGAAGAAGTCGCAGCGTCAGCCGAAGAGCTGTCGGCCTCGGTGGAAGAAATCAACCGCTCGTCAACTGAGATCATGACCGCTATTGGTCAGATCAGCCGCGGCGCTGAGCAGGCGTCGACTGCCGTCGAACAGGCCGTTGCCGGTATCAATCAGATCGAGTCGAGCACCAACGTCGCCAACGAGGAATCCGCGCGCGGACTGGAGCTGTGTGAGGCGGTGAGCGCACTGCTAAGCGAAAACAAAACCCTGGTCGGCGAAATGGTCAGCGGCATCAACACCGCCCTGGAAGCCGGCAAGGCAAACTTGGTCGAAATCAACGAAGTGGAAGCCATGGCACGCCAAATCGACAAGGTCGGCGAAGCCATCGGCACGGTCTCTGTCAAGATCGCCATGCTCGCGGTTAACGGCGCTGTGGAAGCCGCGCGCGCAGGTGAATACGGCAAAGGCTTCGCCGTGGTCTCCGGCGACATTCAAAGCTTGGCGGACGATGCGGCTGAGAACGTTGACCAAATCAAAGACCTGGTCAAAGCCATCCAAGACCAAGCACAAAAAGTCCGTATGGATTTGGCCGAAGTCGCCAGTGCCAGCGAAGCGGAAGTGGAAAAAGCCACGCAATCATCTGCAGATTTAGACGTGATTGAGGCAGGCGCGCGGGAAGTCCTAGACGGCAACCGCGAAATCCAGGCCGGTGCCGTGGAAGTGGCCGCCGCTGTAGTCCAAGCCAAACGTGGGATGGAGCAAATCGCCGCAGCCAACGAGCAGGCCGCCAACAATGCGACCGAGGCCTCAAGTGCCTCGCGCCAGCAAGCCCAGGGTGCGGAAGAGCTGGCATCAGCCATCGAAGAGATCGCCAGCATCGCTGATGAACTCCAGGTCGGTTAATTCACGCTCAATTTAAAGGAGTTTGACCATGTCAGACCAACAACATAACGAGCCAGAGCAGGACCTGGAGCTGGAATCGGGGATGCAATACGTCACCTTTATGGTCGACTCGGAAGCCTTCGGGTTTCCGATGGCTTCGGTGTCGGAAATCATCAGAGTCCCGACCACCGTCGACGTGCCCCTAACGCCCAGCGCGTTGACCGGACTGGCTAATTTGCGCGGCAGCGTGCTGCCGATTCTGGACTTACGCGCGGTGCTTGGGCTCCCCCCGATGCCTGTCAGTGAAACCACCCGCGTGGTGGTGACCGATGAAGGTTCACCCGTGGGGCTGGTGGTGGATCGCGTCAACCAAGTGTTGAGCGTTGACGCCAACCAAATTGAATCGAGCCAAGGTTTGCAGTCGTCCGTCAACGCCAATCTGTTGTCCGGCGTCATCAAACGCGGCAACGGCGAATCGATGATTCAGCTACTCAACGTTGAGCAACTGATTGCCCAGGAGTTTCAGGCGGTCCTGGGGTCGGACTTCGACACCCAGGTCAACACCATAAAAGCCGAGCAGCTGGACGCCGACGACGATGCGGACATTGATCAGCTGGTGAGCTTCACCGTTGACCAGCAGGAATACGCGTTCGATCTGATGGACGTCGAGGGCACCCTGCGCATTCCCGAGAGCATCACCCGGGTGCCTCAATCGGCCGGCCACGTCCTGGGTCTGATTGACTTGCGGGGACGGCTCATTCCATTGATCAGCCTGCGCCGACTGTTCCACCTACCCGATTCGGAGCTGGGCGAGAACGACCGCATTTTGCTGGTGCATTGCCAGCGCCCGGACGGTAGCAAGGACTCGGTTGGCCTGGTCGTTGATCAAGTCCGCGAAGTGCTGCGCGTCCATGTCAAAGACCAGGACGACATGCCGCCGCTGCTCTCGCGCGGTCAAAACAATGAAGAAATCAGCAAGGTCTGCCGCTTGGACAAGGGCCGTCGCCTGGTCTCGGTGATTAACGCCGAGGCGCTACTGGGCCAACCCGGTGTTGCAGCGGCCATCGAAGCCCACAGCGAACCAGGAGAAACAACGGTGGAAACGCAAATCGAACTGGATGACGACAACGCGCAGCTGGTGGTGTTCCTGCTCAACAACCAGGAATACAGCGTCAGTATCGACGACGTTCAAGAAATTACGCGCGTACCGTCGAAAATGGACAAGGTCCCGAAAACTGCCAGCTTCATTGAGGGCATGGTCAACCTTCGCGGCACCGTTCTGCCGGTGCTGGACATGCGTGCGCGCTTCAGCATCGACCGCATGGACGCCAACGATCGTCAGCGCATTATTGTGCTGAGTATTGACGGCACCCGCACGGGCTTCATTGTTGACTCCGTGGCCGAAGTACTGCGCCTACCCAAGGGGCAAATCGAAGCGTCGCCGAGTCTGAGCGATGACCAGGCCCGGATGATCGGACAGGTGGTCAACCTGCGCGATCAGAAACGCATGATCCAGGTGCTGACGGTGGCTGAGCTGTTGAGCTCGAACGAAGTCCGCACCCTGTCAGGCGAGGCAGCCTGATGAGTGGGGCGCGTGTATTAGTCATCGATGATTCTGCGTTGATGCGTAAGCACCTTCGCAGCATCTTGGAGAGTGGCGGCTATGAAGTCGACACGGCTCGCAACGGCAAGGAAGGCCTTGAGAAGGTTGAATTATTCAACCCACAGGTGGTGTCGCTGGACATCAACATGCCTGTGATGGATGGGATTACCTGCCTAAGCCTGATCATGCAAAACGCGCCTCGCCCAGTGGTCATGGTGTCATCCCTCACCGAAAAAGGTGCATTGGCCACCTTTGAGGCGCTGCAGCTGGGCGCGGTCGACTATGTCGCCAAGCCCGGCGGCACCGTATCGATCAACATCAAAGACGTATCGGCCGATCTGCTCGAAAAGGTCGGCGCTGCGGCGAAGACCCGAATCAACCGCGGGCACGGGCTGCGGACGCGATTGCGGGTCCAGCGAGAGGCGGCGGAAACTGCGCCCCTCAAGCGTCAACGGCGCCCGTCCGGGCGCGCACAAGCCACCAACGCTGACGTTGTGCTGATGGGCGTCTCCACGGGCGGCCCGAGCACAATCGAGGAAATCGTGCTGGGATTACCGGCGGACTTCCCGGTCCCGATCGTGGTCGCCCAGCACATGCCTCAGCGATTTACCAAGGTCTTTGCGGACCGACTTAACAAAATCACCCCGCTGACGGTCAAAGAGGTCTCGGGGCCGACCGAGCTCGTCGCCGGCGAAGTCCTAATCGCCCAGGGCGATGCGGACATTAAGTTGATTCGCCGGGCTGGCCGCCTGATGGCCACCAGCATCCCAGCCGACCCTGGGTATGTGTGGCACCCAAGTGTTGAACGCTTAGTGGAGTCCGCGGATGCGCTGCTGCCTGCCGACCGCATGATCTGTGTGCAGTTGACAGGAATGGGCAACGACGGCGCGGCGAAAATGAGTGAGTTGCACACCCGTGGCACCCGAACCATCGCCGAATCCGAGGAAACCGCTGTGGTTTATGGCATGCCGCGCGAGCTCATCGAGCTCGGCGGTGCCGAGGTCACCCTGCCCTCATACAAAGTCGCCGATCAACTTATTTCATGGGTCATGTGACCCCGTTTCAGGAGCATCGAGCATGGGCTTGATCAAAAAAACACCCGTATCCGAGGTCAGCTACTTGGACGAACGCAAGCGCGGCCGTGACCTGCCGAGCTTGCTGAGCGGCCTAGACTCAGCCAACCCCGACGCGCGGCGACTGGTGGCGGGCACGCCGCTGTCCATCTACGCGGTGGCGATGATTTTCCAGGCGCTGGTGTTCGCGCCCGCGGCGTACGCGGCGTGGTCGCGCTGGAACTTCGACCCGCAGTGGATGAAGGAGGGCTGGACCACCGCGCGCGGCTCGATCAACGTGGACCCGATGGGGGAGAAGAAACGCATCGAGCGCGTGTACCTGTAC
>CAKZQE010000089.1 GCA_937139465.1 uncultured Gammaproteobacteria bacterium | reverse complement strand
TCCTGAGGGCTTTCACCACGTTGATTCAAAATGATATCTGCGAAAACACTACTGACTGAAAAAATGGCGCGCCCGACAGGAATCGAACCTGTGACCTTTGGCTTCGGAGGCCAACACTCTATCCAACTGAGCTACGGGCGCGTCGTGCTTGAGTAAGCCGGCGCAGTATAGCGAATGGCGTGGACATTGCCAGTTGCGGTATGTTCCAACGAATTGAGGAATAACTGTCATGGCAAAGCAATGGATCTTGGATACGGACCCGGGCATCGACGATGCGCTCGCCTACGCGTATCTGCTCGGGTGTGACGATGTCGAGCTGATCGGGCTGACCTGCGTGTACGGCAATGTGTCCGTTGAGCGCACCAGTCGCAATGCGGTTCAGCTGCGCGACCTGTTTGGCCAGACACATTGGGTGGCCCGGGGTGCGGCGACGCCTATGGTTCAGGCGCCACGACCACCGGCTGACTTTGTCCACGGGACGGAAGGGCTGGGCGGCATCGCATTGGCGCCACCCAGTTCGCCAGCCGACAAGGATGCGGTCGAGGCGCTGATTCGCAGTATCAAGGATGCGCCTGAGCCCCTGACCATCGCGGCGATCGGGCCGTTGACTAATTTAGCGCGTGCCCTTGAGCGCGCGCCGGATATTGCAAGTCAGGTCGCCAATGTGGTGATTATGGGCGGCACGCTAGACGCGCGGGGTAACGTCAGTCCTTGGGCGGAGGCCAATATTTGGAATGACCCCCATGCGGCGCAGACCGTGTTGCAGGCAGCTTGGCCGGTGACGCTTATCGGGCTGGATATGACGTCCCGCGTCATTTTGTCCGAAGCAGACTTTCACGCGCTTGGCGACGGCCCAGTGGCGCTGAAGCTACGCGAAGCTGCCCGGTCGTATATCGAATTTTACCAATCCCAAGGGTTTGATGGCTGCCAGTTACATGACCCGGCGGCCGTTATGGCCCTGCGTCGCCCGGACTTGTTTGAGTTCGAGACGGTTGGGCTGGACGTGGTGCTGGACGGTGAGCGCGTTGGGCAGGTGGTGCGTTCAGCGAGTCATCCGCCCGTTCAAGTCGCTGTGGGCGGAAACGTGGCCGGGATTAAAGCCGAGTTTTTTAAGCACGCCGCCCTAGGTGTTAAGACCGCGTAAACAGGGACTGGGCCATTCGAAGCAGGTCCGCCTGGCTGGTCGGCGCCTCGCCGCTGATAACGCTCAATAAAGCGTCCGGTTCGAGCGCTGTTAGGTGCTCGATAGCCCTTAGCACCAGCGTTTCTGGGTCTTGGCCAACCTGCGCCGCCAGCGTGTGCAGCTGGGTGGCCAGTGATTCGGGGATATGAATGTCCATGGTGCTACCTCGTTCCGTGTGTGTTGATAGCCTTGTCGATTTTTGAATTCGGGCCAATTGGTCCGCCCTAGTACTGCGGCTTTGGTGGCCCGCGTCATCACAGCACTCGATTGGGACTGCGTGAGGGGCTATACTTTGCCCACCAAAATTTTAGTGGCCGCCAGGCCGACCTGAGGACTGCAGATGATTAAGACAATGATTGGTTTTTTGGCCGCGGCGACGGTCACCTTGAGTGCTTACGCGTTGACGGCCAAGGATCAGGCGATCGTTGACCGTATTGGTCATGCGGCGTCGGTATGCGTCGTTGGTGACCCCTGTGCCGGTAGCGATGCTGCAGCGGCGACCACGGTTGCTTCGGCGGCCCGTGCTGGTGATGCGGTCTACAACAGCGGTTGCGCGGCATGTCACGCCTCTGGCGCGGCGGGCGCTCCTAAAACAGGCGATGCAGGTGCATGGTCTGCACGCGTGGATCAAGGCGTCGATACACTGGTTAAGCACGCCTACGAAGGGTACAACGCCATGCCGGCCAAAGGCCTGTGTGCGGACTGCTCGGAAGATGAAATTCGTAACGCCGTGGATTACATGCTGTCTCAGCTCTAGTCCCGGGGTGAATTTCGAAGAGCCGGCTATACGCCGGCTTTTTTATGCCTGCGACATTAGCGCACTCAGCTCTTGCTCCAACGCTGCGGAGTCCAGCAGGCGGGGCGTACTGGGTTTGGCGGCGACAGGGTTTTCGTCCTTAAGCGCCCCCAGGTCCGCCGCATCACAGATGGCCCAATCGCAGCCAGCGGCAATCGCGCCGGGCCCGCGCCCAATGAGGGTTCCGCTAAAGCCAGTAACCGTTTTGGCCCAATCAATACCACTGGTTGACTGATCCAAGTCGTCGCTGGCGATATCGGTGTAGGGAACATCAGCGGCGATCGCAAAGGGTGTCAGTGTCGCCAGTTCACGTACCGGCACCACTGCCCCTAAGATAAGGTCACCCAGCGAGTCGGAGACGGCGGTTGTCAGAGCGGTTTGGGCCGGCATCCCAGGAAAGGGTGCCAATGCCGGTGTCACGCCCGAGGCAATGAGCCCCATCGCCCACGCGCGCCCAAGGGCCGTGACCGCATCGGGGTCCTCGCTTAACACGCCAAGGCGCAGGTCCGGTCCGAACACGAGGTTCACCCCGACGGCCAGGCAGCGCTGGCCAGCCAGTGCTCCGCTCAGCCACGCGCTGCGGATACCGGCTTGGCGCGATGCTGCAAAGCGTTGTCCGATTGACGCCGGGGCCACGCTGTGGGGTATCAACGCGTGCGCAACGGCGACCCAGCTCCCAGCGGTCGTGGCCTCCGGCGCTTGGAATCGTTGCAAAACCAGTCCTGCAACGTCCGTGCTCGGCACCCGGTCACCTGGGAAGTAGCGAACCAATGCGTGTTTCATGCGTCACCTGCAAGGCTGGCGCGCAAACTGGCGAATACGGATTCGCCCATGGCGCGGTTTTGTTCAGGGCTGACCGGGTCGCGGCCCTCCCAGTGGCGATGTTCTTCAGGCAGCTCATCCAAAAATCGTGACGGCGATGTTTCAACTTTTTCGCCGCCCATGCGCCGGGCCTTGCAATAGGTCAGCGTCAATTCCCGCATGGCACGGGTAACGCCGACATAGGCTAAACGGCGCTCCTCCTCGACGGTGTCCGCTTCGATGCTGCCCCGGTGCGGCAAGATATTCTCTTCGCACCCAATAACCGTGACGAAGGGGAATTCTAGGCCTTTGGCGGCGTGCAGGGTGGCCAGCTGGACGCGATCGCTGTCGTCCTCTTCTTCCTGACGCTCAAGCAGATCCCGCAGCACCAGCTTGCGGATGGCGGCCTCGACGGCGGTCTCGTCTGCCGACTCGCTGTCCTCCTCCTCGCCCTCAAGCTCGACCAAGGTGTCCTCTTCGGGGTCGCGTGCGATGTCTTTGCGGATGGCATCAATCAAAAACTGGAAATTTTGCACGCGGCGCTCGCCCTGGGCTTCGGAGCTTGACTCCTGGCGCAGATGATCCTCATAGCCGATTTCGACAAAGAGCTCCATGATGCCGCGCAGACCATTGCCGTCATCGAGGGCTTGGCGCTTTTCCCAGATCATTTCAGAAAAGTTCCGCAGCCGCTCCAGTTGCGGGGCTGTGAGCTGAGTCTGCAGGCCGATCTCGTCAATGCACGACAGCATGGGTTTTTCGCGCTGCATGGCGTAGCGGCCGAGCCCTTCAAGGGTGGCAATCCCGATGCCCCGCCGTGGCGTGTTGATCACACGCAGCAGGGCGTTGTCGTCGTCGGGGTTCAGCAACAATCGCAAGTAGCTCATGGCGTCGCGGACTTCGGCGCGGGCAAAAAAACTAGTGCCGCCGGTCATTTTGTAAGGAATTTTGAAGCGCTGCAGCGCCATTTCCAGCGGCCGAGCCTGGTGGTTGGAGCGGTATAGCACGGCGTAGTCACGGTACTTTTGCTTAGTCCGTAGCCGATGATCCAGCATCGATCCCGCCACGCGCTCGGCCTCGGCTTCTTCGTTGGCGCAGGCCTGGATGCGGATGTCCTCACCCTCGCCCTTGTCCGACCACAGGGTTTTGACGTGTTCATGGGGGTTGTTGGCAATCAGCGTGTTGGCAGATTTCAGGATCGCGTTGGTCGAGCGGTAGTTTTGTTCAAGCTTGATGACCTTGAGGCTCGGGTAGTCTTTGCCCAGCTCAAATAGGTTTTCCGGACGTGCACCGCGCCAGGCATAGATTGATTGGTCGTCGTCCCCGACCACCGTCAGGGCCTCGCGGGGACCGACGAGCTGCTTGACCAGTCGGTATTGAGCGCCGTTGGTATCTTGGTATTCGTCCACCAGCAGGTGCCGGATCTTATTTTGCCACTTGATCCGAATGGCCTCGTCTTGCTCCAGCAACCAGGTGGGCAGGGCAATCAGGTCGTCAAAATCGACGCTGTTGCAGGCGCGCATGTAGCGCTGAACCTTGTCGTAAATGTTGGCAAATTGAACGTCCTCGTCCGTTTCGGCATGCGACAGGGCTTGGGAGGGCGAAACCAGGTCATTTTTCCATTCGCCGATCCGGTGCTGCACGCGCTTGGCTAGCTCCTTGTCGCCCTCGTTGGTGGCCATCATTAAATCCGTAATGACATTGAGCACATCATCGCCATCGAGAATGGAAAAACCGGACTTCATGTTCAGGGCTTTCGCCTCGCGGCGAATAAAGTTCAAGCCAAAGCTGTGAAAGGTACCCACGCTGAGCCCTCGGCCCTCACCTTTTTCGAGTAGCCCGTCGACGCGCTCTTTCATCTCCCGGGCGGCCTTGTTGGTAAAGGTCACCGCGTAAATGCGATTGGCAGGGTAGTCGAGGGTCTGGATCAGGTACGCGATTTTGCGGGTGATAACGCTGGTTTTTCCCGATCCAGCACCGGCCAAAACCAGTAGGGGGCTTCCGGTGTGGGTGACAGCATCGCGTTGGCGGGGGTTCAGGCTCGATAGGTTCAACAGACTCTCCTTGGGAGTGCGAATGTTAACAGCACAGCCCGCGATTCGTGGCGCTAATCCACCGCCCAAAGGGCATCGTTTGGGTGGTTGGGTGACGCGTTTGTGTTCCTAATTTGAGGTCTGCCCCACATTTGATGACCTCGCTTTGGCCTAGGGTGAACGCATCTTCAGGAGGTTCGATGCACCAGCCCGACTACGCACGATTGCTCAAGCAACCCAAGGTCATGTGGATTGGGGACCGATCGCGTGGGCAGTCAATACGAGGGCTGCTGCGCTTTTTGTCGCCGCCCTTTGAGCTGCTCATGGCAGCGGCCGAACCCACCATCGACGCGGACGAAATTCCGTCGGATGTTCACGTCGTCATGCTGGACCTGTTCGATCTTGAGCAGGCCTGGGTATCGCAGGTGCTCGCGATCTGTCAGGAGGCGCCGCACATCAGTGTGGTCGGCGTCAGTCGCGACGCATTGGCGACGTTGCCTCGCGGTGTTAGCGACTCTGTGCCCCTGGATCGATTGGATGCGTGGGGGCTGGAGCGCCTGATTTCGTTAGCGGTGTTGCGCCGCGCAGAAGCCTTCTCGGCGATGGGGCGCGATATTGATGTGTTGACGGGCGCCAGTAGCCGCAGCGCGCTGGGCAAACGCCTGACCATGGCGCTGGAGGAAGAGCCGAACGCCGAGCGTCCATTGTTGCTGGCGTTGATCGATGTTGATGGCCTGGCGGCGATTAACGACATGGGCGGTGAGCGCGCCGGTGATCAGGTGCTCGCGCGGATGGGGCGTCATCTGCGCCAAACCTTGTTGGTGCGTGACACCATTGCACGGGTTAACGGCGGCACATTTGCCGTGTTGTGCACCCAAATTAGGGGTGGTTTGTCGGTGTTTAGGGTGGTGGAGAAAATTCAGGCCGCGTTAGCACCGGCGCTTGAGTTGCCCTACCGGGGCGCGCCGGCCAGTTATTCCATGGGCGTGGCGGTGTACCCGGATGCGGGGCTGAAGAGCACTGAAATTATGGCGGCGGCGGAGCTGGCGCTGCGTCAGGCTAAGCGCCAACGCGGCACGGCCTGCCGTTATTTCACGTCCGGTATGGGGCAGATCCACGAACGGCGCCAAAGCCTCGAGATGGCCTTGCGCACGGCGCTCAGGCGCGAAGAGTTTGAGCTCGAATATCAGCCCCAGGTCGAAGCAGGCACCGGGCGCATTCAACGTGTCGAGGCCTTGGTGCGCTGGCAACACCGCGATCGCGGCAAGCTGGCGCCCGCGGACTTTTTAAATGTGGCCGAAGACAGCGGGCTAATTATCGGTTTGGGTCATTGGGCCATGCATCGGTTGTGCGCGGATTTAGGACGACTGACGCATCTTCCGGTATCGGTGAACCTGGGGCTGGCGCAGCTAAATGACCCTAGCTACGTTGAAACGACCCTGCGCATCTTGGCCCAAGCCGGTTTTGCAACGGACCGCATACAGCTAGAACTCACCGAGGCCAGCATCCAATTTAATGCTGGGGAGACCGCACGCCGAATGCGTGAATTGGCCGACGCGGGCATGGGCTTTGCGGTCAACGACTTCGGCAGTGGTCACAGCAACATTGGGCAGCTTCATCAACTGCCCATTTCGACGGTCAAAGTAGGGCGCGCACTGACCGGGAAGATTGAAGCTGACCGTGACGCTGAGTGCGTGGTGCGATCGCTCGTGGGGGTCGCCAGACAGCTGGGTCTGCGCGCGGTGGCCGAAGGGGTCGAGTCGGCGAGTCAGCTAGCATTGCTGTCGGACATTGGCTTTGACGGTTTTCAGGGGTTCTTGCTCAGCCCGCCCGTTGGTGCGGAGGCGTTGCAGGGGCAATTAAATCAATCAGAGCGTACCCGGTTAGAGTTGATTCAAGCACTGCGTTCAGCCTAGCCAAACAGCCCGTGCAGGTACCAGCGGTGCGTGCGCAGGTCCTGATACACCCACATCAGGGTGCCCTGGTGCCACGCCACCTGGTAGTCCCGCCGCACGCCTTTGTCTTGCCACCATTGGCTCTCAATGCGTTCCGGTCCGCGTACGGGGTGCAGCCCTAGCAGTTCATCTTCGCTCAGTGGTCTTGGTTCGCTCAGCAGCCAGGTAGGGCGCACTAGGGTGGTGGCGACTTCGCCGCGGCTGGGTTGCCCATACGCGTGGATGCGGTTCGCCGTTTCCGGTGCCCAGTCGGTGGTGCAGCTGAGGCCCTGAAGGGCGTCGTCACCCAGTCGCGCGCGCAGCGCATTTAGCAGTGTCGCCTCGGTGTCATGATGACGCGGAGACATAAGGTCCCCGGTGTTGGCCTGCCACGGCTGAAATGAAGCGCTGCTGATGTGTAGGTCGCTGACCTGATCGCTCAATGCAATGCTGGGCAGTTTTAATTTCAGCGGCTCCAGCAGTTCGTTCAGGTGGTTCGCACCATTCCCCAGGTCCAGATCGACTGTGATGGTCGAGCGGTCTTCCTGCTGAATGCCCAGGCGCAAGCTCGTGCACTGAAGTTGGCGGGCCTTTAAATAATCTTCGAACTGTTCCAGCAGGTGGCGCAGCGGAAAGATCAAAGCGGTGCTGGTGCGGCATGGGTGTTGTAAATGCAACCAGGCGTCGAACTGTTCCGCGGGTGACCAAAGGGGCCGTGGGTCCGGCCGCCGCCCAGTGAGGCGGTGCAGGTAGTCGAGCAAGGCCTGGGGGAAGCGGCGTGCCAGGTCGGCGGTTGGCAATGCCAGTAGCTCACCCACGGATTTCAGTCCCATGCCTTGGAGTTTCAATAGCAGCGATGTGTCCAGCGGCAAGCTATGTAGCGGGATATTGGGCAGCCATTCCCGGGTTTGTTCAATATCCAGGGTTTGCCATTCAAGCTGTGCAAATTGAAGCGCAGCGGCGGGCGATGGGCCTAACCCCATGCGGCAACGCCCCACGCGTTGCAAGACGCGGGTTTGCATGCGCTGCCATAGGGTGTCGAGGCTGCCGAACAGTTTTAAGCTGCCGCCCACTTCCATGATCAGGCGCTCCTGATCGCAGTGAACCCAGCTGCTGTGGCGATAGGCCCAGTCCGCAGTGGCGCGCATCAAACTGTTTTCGGTCGCGGTGCAGCGCGGCGATAACCTTAGGTTGCCAAGCGCCAGGGCGGTGTCGGCGCTTTGTCCGGGCACGACGCCCATGGCTTCTGCGTCAGGGTCGGCGGCGATGACCTGACCCTTGTCGACCACCACGCACGGGCTAATGGCGCCGCCCAAACGCGCGGCGGCGAGGGCTAAGTCGTCAATACACAGGGCTAGATAGAGCCCGCTCATGATGCGGCATCCAGCCATGATAATTGCGCAGAGCGGCTCGGGACGACCGGTGTCCGTTCCGATTGCATCGCCAGCAATGGCAGTTGCAGCGGGGCGTGGCGGCGGCCGCCGCGTTGCCGTTCGAGGTTGACCGTGACGCTACCGTGCTCGTCGCTGGGGTGCAGGGTGATGCGTGCATGGGTACCTGCGTCCAGTTGCCAATTAGATTGGTGGTGCACTAAATGGGCCAAGGCTTGACCGCGTTCAGCTGCCATTTGCAGCCGTTTTAATGCGCTCGGATTTGGCGGCTGACGTAGCCAGCTCATCAGGGTGTCAACGCAGCCAGATTGCAGGCATCGTTCGCTGGCCCAAAGGGCGTCTCCGGGTGAATGGGTCCGTATTAACAGGCATTGGGAGAGCGTAATGCCATGGCGTATGAGGGCCTGTGGCATGGGGTTGTGTGGAGGGTCGAGCCAAACCCATAGTTTGGGCGAGCGTTGCAGGCTGGGTAAAATCAGTTGTAACTCGCCCTGACCAGGGTGGGAGCTATGAATTTCAGTAATGCCGTAGGCTGGCCAGCCACCCTGGGAAAGCTGGGCATCCAGCGCTTCAAAGCCCGTCGAGCGGGCACCCTGCAGCGCCGGCTTAAGGGAGGCGCCGTTGGCGGTCCAGACTTGGCCTTGGTCGAGCAGTGACTGTAGGGTGATCGATTTCATACTGTAATTATATACAGTAATTCTGGGTGCGTGCTATGCCTTTGTCGGTGGTATAGTGAGATGTAGTAATAAAACAATATTTATTGAGGGTTCGTTCCTATGTCACTCCGCCGCACCAAAATCGTTGCCACGCTGGGCCCGTCGACCGACTCGCCTGACAAGATTGACGCCATCATCAAAGCGGGTGTGAATTGCGTGCGCTTGAACTTTTCCCACGGCGAACCTGAGGACCACCAGCAGCGCGCCGAATGGGTCCGCACGGCAGCCGCGGCCAACAATGTACAGGTCGCCATTTTGGCCGACTTGCAGGGGCCAAAAATCCGCGTAGCGCGCTTTGCCAACGGCCCGATTGAGCTTGCCACCGGCGATACCTTTGTTTTGGATGCCAGCATGGAGCGCGACGCAGGCACGCAAACGGAAGTGGGCATTGATTACAAAGCCTTGCCAAGCGACTGCACCGCCGGTGACCTGTTGTTGCTGGACGACGGCCGGATCACCCTGCGCGTGAAATCCATCAGCGGTGAGCGCATCACCACCGAAGTCGAGCGCGCCGGCATACTGAGCAACAACAAGGGCATTAATCGCCAGGGCGGCGGTCTGTCAGCCCCAGCGTTGACTGAAAAAGACCTGAATGACTTGCGCACTGCGGTCGAGATCGGCGTCGACTACATTGCCGTGTCGTTCCCGCGAAGCGCCGCCGATATGCGCGAAGCGCGTCGTGAAATGAAGTCCGTCGGTGGCCAGGCCGGCCTGATCGCGAAAATTGAGCGTGCCGAAGCTGTCGCTGACGAAGCAACGCTCGACGCCATTATCCGCGAATCCGACGGTGTCATGGTGGCCCGTGGCGACCTGGGCGTTGAAATTGGTGATGCGCACTTGGTGGGTGTGCAAAAGCGAATTATTGCGCGCGCCCGTGCCCTGGACCGTATCGTCATTACCGCAACCCAGATGATGGAATCCATGATTTCCAGCTCACTGCCGACCCGTGCCGAAGTCTTCGACGTCGCTAACGCCGTGTTGGACGGCACCGACGCGGTCATGCTGAGCGGTGAAACGGCAGCCGGCAGTTACCCGATCGAAACGGTCGAGGCCATGGCGCGCACCGCCGAGGGCGCCGAAGTTGAGCGTGAAGCTCGCGTCTCCGAAGCTCGATTGCAGCAAAATTTCAACAGCCACGACGAAGCCATTGCGCTCAGCGCCATGTACGCAGCGAACCGGTTGAAGGGCGTCGCGGCGATCTTGTGCTTAACCGAATCTGGCTCGACCCCGCGCTGGATGAGCCGCATCGGCTCGCACCTGCCCATTATTGCGATGACCCGTGAGCCGGCGGCGTTGGGCCGCATGGCGCTGTACCGCGGCGTGTTCCCCGTCGCGCTTGATTATCAATCAACGCCGAGCCTGCGCGTTGACGAGCAAGCCATTCAGGCTGCGGCCACCTTGGGTTACTTGAAAGTGGATGACCTGGTCATCTTTACCAAAGGTGACCGTTTGGGGCTGCATGGTGGTACCAACACTATGAAAATCCTGCGCGTGGGCGATTTCCTCTAACGCGCTGGAACCGACTGCGCCTTTTAGGCTCTAATGTCGGCATGCAATGGATCCTTCTACTCTGGCTGGCCCTATTTAGCGCGGCTGCCCAGACCAGCAATCTGCCGGGCGGCACTCAGCCGTCCCTGGTTGCTGAATCAGCCGAAATAACCCCAGGCCAAACCCAATGGGTTGGCTTGCGTCTCCAGCTGCAGCCGGGGTGGCACACCTACTGGCGAAATGCCGGCGCCGCCGGTGCGCCTGCGTCCATTCAATGGTCCGCGCCGCCGGGCTGGGTGGTTGGATCGGTTCGTTGGCCGACCCCATCAGCCAAGCTATTCGCTGGACTCAATGTCTATGGCTTCGAATCGGAGCTGTTGTTAATGGTGCCCGTTACAGTTCCTTGGGGTTTTGAGGGGGATCGTGCCCGCCTTGCCGCGGATGCGAATTGGCTGGTGTGCAGCGATATTTGTGTGCCCGAATCGGCCAGCCTAACCATCGACCTCGGTGATCCTGCCGTCGCCGAGCCTCGCCTATTTGCCCAAACACGCGCTGCCTTGCCGGCCACTGAGCCGCTGAAAGCCGCGTGGGATAGCCGGGGTCGGCTACAGGTGGACTTGCCGGCCGGATTCGATGATTCGGCCACATGGTCGCTGTTTCCCTACACCAACGAGGTCGTGCCGGCTGCCGACTTTGCGCCGGTGACCGCCACGGGCGGTCGTTTGGTATTTGTCGCGCCCCCTGGCGATGCCCTGCCTCGCGGCCTAGTGGTGCATCAGTCCAGCGGTCAGGGTTGGCCGCTGTCGGTGCAGGCCGGTGCCGTCGATGATCCAACCACGCCCTGGTTGCGGATGCTGCTGTTTGCGCTGGTCGGTGGCGCGCTGCTGAATTTAATGCCCTGCGTATTTCCAGTGCTGTCGATTAAAGCGCTTGGCCTAGCCGCCGGCGCCGGTGAGGCCCGCCTGACCAAGGGCTTGGTGTTCGGCCTGGGCGTGCTGGTCAGCTTCTGGGTACTGGCTGGTGGATTGTTATCCCTACGTCAGTTCGGCGTTCAGGTGGGCTGGGGTTTTCAGTTGCAGTCGCCGTGGTTTGTTGGCGCGATGGCCGTGCTGATGTTCGTGGTTGCGGCGAACCTCGCGGGCTGGTTTGAGCTTCGCGGCCGCTGGGCCGGGGCGGGTCAGGCCCTTACCCAGCAGCAGGGCTGGCGCGGTGACTTCTTTACCGGGGTATTCGCTGTCGTGGTGTCCAGCCCCTGTACCGCGCCGCTGATGGGGCCGGCAATGGGCTTTGCCTTGGCGACTGGGCCTGGCATGACACTTGCGATCTTTACAATGTTGGGCCTGGGATTGGCCTTGCCGATGCTCGCCCTGCACATCAGCCCGGCCTTGGCGCGGGTGTTGCCTCGCCCGGGCCCTTGGATGGTGCGCTTCAAGCAGTTCTTGGCCTTTCCGATGGCATTGACCGGTGCGTGGCTGGTGTGGGTGCTGGCCCGTCAGCTGGGTGTGTCCTTTGCGTTTGAGTGGGCCCTGGGCGCAGTGGCCATTGGGTTGGCGCTGTGGTTATGGCGCGTGCTGGCCTCGCCAAAGTTGGCGGGCGTATTCGTGCTGGCGTTGTTAGCCTGGGGTGGTTTTCAGCTCAATGCTCGCCTGCAGCCTCAGTTGCAATGGCAGCCCTACACGGCCGCTTCACTAGAGGCGGCAGTCGCATCAAAGGCGCCAGTGCTGGTCAACATGACGGCCGATTGGTGTATTTCGTGCCTGGCGAACGAGCAGCTCGTGTTTTCGAGCCCAGCCCTGGCGAAGTTGGACGTAACCTGGATCAAGGGGGACTGGACAGACTACGACCGCGACATCACGGCCTACCTCGATCAGTTCGGCCGTGTTGGTGTGCCGCTGTATGTCGTGTACCTGCCGGGCCAGCTTCCTCGCGTGCTCCCCCAGGTGCTGACCCTAAGTAGCGTCACTGAGGCGCTGCTAGCTGCTCCTTAATCCAGGCTTGCTCGGCCGCGTCGGCCCACTCGCGCACGCCGTCCACGCGCGCTATCAGCTTGCCGTCGCGTACCAAAAAGGTGGTCGGTAGGCCGCGTAATCCGATAGCGCGCATGTCGGCAAAGCTGAATCCCGTGGTGACCTGTTCAGGGCGCCACTGAATGTCTGGGTGCCGGTCGGCAAACTCCGTGATCTGCGCCGCTGTCTCGCCAACATTGACCAGCCAGAGCGTCTGGCCTTCATCGAGGGCGCGCTCAAGTTCAAGCAAATCAGGTAGCTCTTTTACGCAGGGCGCGCACCAGGTTGCCCAAAAATTCACGATGCCATTAACCGGACGAATCGGGGTGTCGGGGGCCGTCAGCGGCGCCCCAAATTGGCTCGAGGTCGCGTCAATCTGTTCAGGCGTTGTCCACTCTGCTGCCAAGGCGCGTGCGGAAATGAGTGGCAATAACCAAAACAGGGGGTAGACAAAGTGATGTGATTTTGTTCGCTGTGCTATCATGTACAGTCCATATGTCGTAATTTGGTTGTCGAAAAGCGGTTAACAATTAATCAGCAGGTCAGATGCAATGATTCTTGAACGGATACAAGAGCAGGCACAAGGGCTTAGCAAATCAGAACGGCGCGTGGCCGATGTTATTTTGAACGAGCCCCACGCAGCAATCCGTTTGTCCATCGCCAAGATGGCCGAGCAAGCGGATGTGAGTCAGCCTACCGTCAACCGGTTTTCCCGGCGCGTAGGCTGTCTCGGTTATCCTGATTTAAAGCTAAAATTGGCGCAACAGCTCGCTTCTTCAGACGGTTATAAAATTCGCGAGATCAGCGAGGATTTGACGGGCGAATCCATTTTCGCGCGGATGCTCGAATCTCACTTGGCGCTCGCGCAGGATGCCCACCAGCGTGTGGGTCAGTGGCCCGTTGTAAAGATGGTCGACTGGATCACGGCGGCGCACCGGGTCATCATTTTGGCCGGTGAAATCGAGAGCATCGTGGCAGAGCGACTGGTCACTGCACTCCGAAATCAGGGAATTCAGGCGAGTTTGTCGTTACCGACGGCCCGCGAAGCCCTGGGCAACAACGATGTTGTGGTTGCTTTGGATTTGACCGGCGCGAGTCACTCAAACACGATGCTGGAGCCCTACCGGGTGCGCGGTGCCCGCTTAATTGCGGTCGCGCCGAATGACCTGGATCTGGCTCAAAACGCCGATTTGGTCATACCGTTGGTGGAAACGGTGATCGATCACGAAGCCAGTTACTGGATTACGCAGGCGTTGCTGATCTTGTTCGCAGATTCGTTGATAATCGCCACCAGTGCCCGCCGCGGCCGAACTAGCATTAACCAGACGGCGGCCCTTTTCCAAAACCGCGCCTGACTCACTGGGGCGCCCCGGAGGCGCCCTTGGCCAAATCTAAATCTCAGTTTATCTGTTCGGGTTGCTCGGCGGTCTATCCGCGCTGGCAGGGGCAGTGTGGTACCTGCGGCGAATGGAATTTAATCGCCGAATCCGTGCCGCCGGATCGCGGCGGGCAGTCATGGACCGGGTCGGCACCTGCTCGGATGAAGTTGTCCGACGTCAAAACCGCGGATATCGTTCGGATCGAAACGCGTTCAAGCGAGCTGAATCGGGTTCTCGGTGGCGGGTTTGTGCCAGGCTCGGTCGTCCTGTTGGGTGGTCACCCCGGTGCCGGCAAATCCACGTTGCTCCTTCAGGTCACCAGCGCCCTTGCGGCGCACCGGCCGGTTTTGTATGTCAGTGGCGAGGAATCGCTCGAGCAAATTGCCGTTCGCGCCCAGCGTCTGGGACTTGATCCTGCCCACCTGGAATTGATGAGTGAAACCCGGGTCGAGGGCATTCTGGCCGCCGCGGCCGAGATGCGGCCTGCGGTCATTGTGGTCGACTCCATTCAGGTCACACGGGTGGCCGAGCTGACTGCAACCCCGGGTAGCGTGACTCAGGTCCGTGAATCCGCGGCCTTGCTGACGCGCCATGCCAAACAAACCGGGCAGGTGGTGCTGATGATTGGTCACGTGACCAAAGACGGTAGCCTGGCCGGTCCGAAGGTGCTTGAGCACATGATTGATGCGTCGTTGCTGCTCGATGGCGATGCCGATGGCCGCTATCGGACCTTGAGGGCGGTTAAAAACCGTTTCGGCACCGTCAATGAACTCGGCATTTTCGCGATGACGGAAAAAGGACTGCGCGAGATCCGAGAGCCCTCGGCTATTTTTCTGGACCGCCCAGAGACACCCTCACCGGGTAGTGCTGTATCGGTAACCCGAGAGGGCACGCGCCCATTGTTGGTCGAGCTTCAGGCCCTCGTTGATACGGCACACGGGCCGCCGCGTCGGCTTGCCGTTGGGCTGGACCAAGCGCGCTTAGGCATGCTTCTGGCGATCCTGCACCGCCATGGCAACGTATTGATTGGCGATCAGGATGTGTTTGCCAACGTGGTCGGCGGCGTTCGCCTGACCGAAACCGGGGCGGACCTTGCCTTGGTGCTGGCGCTGGTCAGTAGCTTCCAATCTCGGGCGTTGCCGGCGGACTTGGCGATGTTTGGTGAGCTCGGACTGGGAGGTGAGGTGCGCCCGGTCCCGGGCGGGCAGGAACGCATCACCGAAGCGCTCAAACATGGTTTCAAAAGGCTTCTGGTGCCCTCAGGTAATGCACCAAAGATCACACCCCCGGGGGCCCAGATCGTGCCCGTTCGAACCCTCAGCCAAGCCTTAGAGGCATTAGCCAATTGGAGTTGATATGAATCGAGACATTTCTGACCTTCGTCAGGATTACCGAGCGGGCGAATTGCACCGATCGGATCTAAGTGATGATCCTTTCGTCCAATTCAGGCAGTGGTTTGACGACGCGCGAGCCAATTGCCGGGAGGCGAATGCCATGACCTTGGCAACGGTGGCCGATGGCTTGCCGCAGGCGCGGATCGTGTTGCTGAAGGACTTGGATGAGGACGGGTTCAGCTTTTATACCAACAAGCTGAGCGCCAAAGGGCGTGCCCTGGCGCAGCTGCCTATGGCTGCTTTGGTGTTTTGGTGGGAGCCGCTGGAGCGCCAAGTTCGCATAGAAGGCCGGGTCGAACATCTGTCTGACGAGGTAGCAGACGCGTACTTTGCGTCACGCCCGCGCACCAGTCAGCTCGGTGCGTGGGCCTCGCACCAGTCCGAACCGTTGGCGTCTGAGAGCCAGCTCCAAGAGCAGTTTGATCAGGCCGACGAAGACTACCCCGACGCGATACCGCGTCCGTCGCATTGGGGCGGGTATCGCGTGGTACCCGAGCGAATCGAGTTTTGGCAGGGGCGGTCGTCTCGGTTGCACGATCGCTTTGAATACACGCGGCGTGGCGCCGGCTGGGACGTGCTTAGACGCTCCCCTTGAAATTGAAAATGGGCATCCCTAGTTAGGCAATAAGGCGCTCAATGGAGGCCTTACAACGCCCGCTCAACCGAGGGGCAACCTAACTCACAATTGCTCTAAACGAGGATTGAACAATGACCATTGATTTCACACCCCTATACCGTAGCTCCGTTGGCTTTGATCGCTTGGCATCGATGCTTGAAACCGCCTCGCGCCAGGATGCCTCCAGTGGCTATCCGCACTACAACATCGAAGTCACGTCGGAAAATGCGTATACCATCTCGCTCGCCGTTGCCGGATTTGATCGGTCCGAGCTGTCCCTGGAAAGTCATCAGGACGAATTGCTGATTAAGGGTAAAAAAGCGTCGGTCGATGCGGACGCGGCACCACGCAATTACCTGCACCGAGGCATCGCCCAGCGTAACTTTGAGCGCAAATTTCAGTTGGCCGAGCACGTCCGCGTGGTGGGCGCCAACTTGGAAAACGGAATCTTGCACATTGATTTGGTGCGGGAGGTTCCCGAAGCTTTGAAGCCACGCCAGATTCAAATCGGCGTAGCAGGCGACCGTGATAATCTGATCGAGGCGTCTTAGCCTAAGAGCGGCACGGGGTCCAGCTGGGCACCGTGCCGTAAGCTCAACCGGCGTCGAGTATCGCGTTGGGCATACTAACGGGCGTAAAGGTAATCACAACGCCGCCCTCCGTAACGTCTTTGTATGGGTTAACGCGAATCAAAACGGGTTGATCTTCGCTAGTGACGACCGTGGCATGGCCTTCGCCCGACTTGAACACGCGCTCAACATCCGTCATCAGCTCCGGATAATCCAGGTTGTAACTGATGTCCGATAACGGGCGCCCGATATCTGAGTCAATCAAGCGAACAAACTGGCGAACCGTTGCTGTGAAGCTGCGAACTTGACGCTCATCGTCAACCATCAAGATGCCGATGGCCGTGGACGCCATGATTTGGTCTAGCAGCGTGTTTACGTCCGACAGTTCCCGGATCTTCTCTTCGTACTCTGCATTGACGGAGTACAGCTCTTCGTTAACGCTTTGTAGTTCTTCGTTGGTGCTCTGCAGCTCTTCGTTGGTGCTCTGCAGCTCTTCGTTAGCCACGGTGAGCTCTTCGTTTGACGCTTGAAGCTCTTCGCTTGTGGTTTCGAGTTCCTCAACGGTGACCTGCAGGTTTTCGCCTTGACGCTGGACTTCAGCCTCAAGATGGCTGATTCGCTCGCGCGCCAGTTCAACCTCATCAAAATTGATGGTTGGGTTATCGCTGGTTTTCTCCTGGCGCTCGGTGGCATCTTGAAACACCGTCATGAACAAGCGTTGTCCGGTATGGCGGTCGGTGAACGGCAGCACACGCAGGTGAACGCTGGCATCATCAGCTTTGAGCACGACGTTTCGGTAGTTAATTTCTTTGTTCTCTTCTTTGCAGCGCTTAAGCGCCGTAAAGATCGCCACGGACAGGTCCTGGTGGACCATGTTCGCCATGTTTGGTGAGAACCGTCCCGGCTTGAGCGGTTGCGTGTAGCGAGAGATGTCCCCGAAAACGTGGCGAATGCGTTCTTGGTCGTCAACGACGATGCTAGGCGGCGTAAACTCACCCAACAGCTCAAGGGCCATTTCGCGGATTAGTCTGTTTTCGTCGGTTTCTCTGGGTGTGATCATGGTAACGGGCCGTTTGTGGTTTTCGGGTTTAGGCATGACCACCGATTCCAATGGCAATCGTCCTACGTCAAGGTTAGTGTATATCTTCGCTTTCTCGTCGAGGCACTTAAAACAGTGCTCGACGTCACGCGGGTTTTCAGAGCGGCCGAGCATCGCAATGGCATCTTGGTTCATTGAGAAGTGCAACGATGTCATAACGCGCCGCTGCGCTTCGTGCATCAGGTAAATCATCATGTTGCGGCACGTGACCAAATCCAAGTTCGAAAACGGTGGGTCTTTCAACAGGTTGTGACTGGCAGTCACAACGCGCTCTCGAACCGCCGTATTGACCCGCCAACCCTCGTCATAGGGGTGGAAGTACTTGTCACGGAGCTGTTCGGGTATCTCGCTGATCTCGGCTTCGGAATAGACCCCAAGTGAGGTCTTTGCCGTGGCCCGGGGCTCTACGTCTGTCGCAAAAATCTTTAGCGGCTTTTGCACGCCAACCCGGTTCATGGCTTCCAATAACACCATGGCCATGGTGTAGGCTTCTTGGCCGGTTGAGCAGCAGGTCACCCAAACCCGGATGGATTTGCGGCTGGCCCACTCGCGCTTCAGGCGCTCTTCAACGATAGCGCCGAGGGATTCCCAGGCCATTGGGTCGCGAAAAAACGCTGTGACACCGATCAGCAGGTCTTTTGCCAGCCATTCCAACTCTTCTTGGTCGCGGCTAACACGTTGCAGGTACTGATCAACGGACAATAGATGGCAAATGCCCATTCGGCGTTCGATTCGGCGTAGTAGGGTCGTTTGTTTGTAGGTTTTAAAGTCGATTCCGGTATGGGCGTGTAGCAACGAAAACAGCATGTCGACGGCGCCGGATTCCGGGCTGGCGACCGTATCGCGGCGTTGGCCAAACTCGATAAACGCAGTGATCGCTGCACCCATTTTTCCTGGCGGCAGCACGTAGTCGACGGTGTTGGTGTCGATGGCGTTTTGCGGCATGCCCGTAAATTCTGCACTCTCCGGTGTCTGGGCAATAATGAGGCCGCCGGCCGCTTGCATGGCCGGTAGGGAGCGGGCGCCATCGCTTCCAGTACCAGACAGTATGACCCCAATTAAGGGGCGATCTTGAACCTGGGCAACGCTGTCAAACAGGACATTAATGGGGAATTGCAAGGTGTTCGCGCGCTCAATGGCGTGCAGTTCAATTTTGCCGTCTCGCAGCACTAGGGTGCTGCCTTGGGGCTGCAAATAAATGTTCGCTGGCTGCAGTACTTGCCCGGCATGGGCGATTTGGATTTTCAGGTCTGTCACTTTGCTCAGCAACTTATCGAGGTTGCTAGCAAAGCCACGGCCTAGGTGCTGGACAACGATATACGCCGCGGCTGAATCGGATGATACGTGCTCAAAGAAGCTCTTGAGCGCGTCCAAACCGCCGGCGGATGCACCGACTGCGACAATGGGTGTTGAGTTTTCAGCGTTGGCGTCGTCGCTCACGAATTAACATATCCCGCGAGTTCGTCGATTTTTTCCTGGCCCCAGAAGACCTGGTCACCGACTTTGTAGAACGGGCTACCAAATACGCCGGCGTCGATGGCGACTTGGGTTTCGGCTTCCAGCAGGTGCCCGGCATCTGCAGCGTCCGCCAACCACTGCGGATCCATGCGCAGCTGCTCTGACATCGCGGTCAGGGTGTCGAGGTCGGAAATGTCTTTTTCCTCAGCCCAGACAGCACTGAGGAGTGCGCGCGCCAAAGGCCCAATGTCGGCACCGGCATCGCGCGCAATGATCATCCACTGGCAGGCGCGTGAGGCGTCAACCGGGAAGAACGTAGGTTGGACGTTGACTGGCAGTCCCGTTTTTTTGGACAGACGGGCGATTTCCTGCAGGCGATAGGCCTGGCGCTGCGGGCTCCGTTTGGGCACCGGCACGCCGCCGGTTTCGGCGAATACGGTTGGGATATTGAACGGACGGTAGTGAATGCTCAGCCCCGTCTGTTCGAGGCGATCGCCCGCGAAGTAGGTAAAGGGTGAAATCGGGGAAAACCAGTATTCAACTTGTGCCATGGGGCGGTGAGTCCTGTATATAGAAACATTTCGCAGTCTGACAGTTTGCCGTCAGTAAGGCGAGGTCTGGCGCACACTCATTTTGTAGGAGCATAAACGTTTTGGCGGCGCTTGAAATACATTGGGTCGGGTTGCTGCTGGCGATCGTTCTGGGTGCTTACGTGCAAACCCTCAGCGGCTTTGCCTTAGGCATGTTGGTGATGGGGTTTGCGACCGGTTTTGATTTGGCGCCGATTGCCTATACCGCCATGCTGGTCAGTGCATCGGCGCTCCTTAATTCCGCACTCGGATTGCACAAGCACTGGTCTCACGTTCCTTGGAGGAGCGCGCGCTGGTTACTGTTGTTGCAGATTCCTTTTATGGTGGCGGGGGTTTACGCGCTGAACGCGATGGCGGTTAGGGCGGTCGCGTGGCTGGAAATTCTAATGGGCGCGATTTTTGTCATCACTGCCCTCGCTTCAATCGCCAAGCCAGCGTTGGCGATGGCCACCAGTGCGCCACCGGTCATGGCGGTTACCGGCGCTTGCTCGGGTTTTTTGGGCGGCCTGTTCAGCACCGGCGGGCCGCCGCTGGTGTTCGTGCTTTACCGCCAGCCTTGGTCGATGGCGGCGGTTCGGGCCTGTCTTTTCTTGATGTTCGCAGTCAGCTCCTTAGTCCGTTTAACCGTGGTGGGGCTGCAGGGTGACCTGACCTGGGAGCTGGGTCAGGGCATCTTGATTGCGTTGCCGGCGATCGCCGTCGGCACCTTCGTGGCGCGTCGCTGGGCGCCGCCACTGAGCGATCAGGCCTTTCGCCGTTTTGCCTACGCGCTGCTGGTTGCGCTCGAGCCGCGTCTTGTCGGCGCCGAGCTCGTGGTGAGCCGCAGTGTTGAGTGCTGCCAGCACGCCCAGCGGCACGCCGATCAGGGTGGCAAGGATCACCGAGGCACCGCAGAGATAGACTGTGACCATCGCCTTTGCCCACAGGCCGCTGACCACGATCACCTAATAAAAGGCTTCCACGAATAAATCCGCTTGCATCAGTGGGCGCATTTTGAATAGTGATGGTACAGCGACCCTGAGAATTTGTTACACAACTAGCTAAAACCTGTTGCTGCTCGGTGACAAAGGAGATATTTTCCT
>CAKZQE010000088.1 GCA_937139465.1 uncultured Gammaproteobacteria bacterium | reverse complement strand
GGACGACGAGGATCGCGAGAACGAGGGCGATCTGGTGATGAGTGCGTCGCACTGCCGCCCCGACGACATCAATTTCATGGCCCGCGAGGGTCGAGGCTTGATCTGCTTAACCCTGACCCGCGATCGGTGCGAGCAGCTCAAGTTGCCGCTGATGGTGGGCGATAACGGCAGCGGTCACGGCACTAACTTTACCCTGTCGATCGAAGCCGCCGAGGGCGTTACCACGGGCATCAGTGCGGCGGATCGTTCGCGCACGGTGTTGGCTGCGGTGGCACCCAATGCTAAGCCGTCGGATATCGTTCAGCCCGGCCACATTTTTCCCCTCATGGCCCAGGATGGCGGCGTTTTGAACCGCGCCGGCCACACCGAAGCGGGCTGTGACCTGACGCGTCTAGCTGGGGTTGCGCCGGCCAGTGTGATTGTTGAAATCATGAACGAAGACGGCACCATGGCGCGGCGCCCGGATTTGGAAGTGTTTGCGCAAAAGCATGGCCTGAAAATCGGCACCATCGCTGACTTGATTCACTACCGCACGGTGCACGAGCAAACCATCGAACGTGTGCGCGACGACCGTTTGAACACGGTGTACGGCGAGTTCCGCGCGATCACCTACAAAGATCACGTCCAAGGCGGCACCCATTTGGCGCTGATCAAAGGCGAGCCGACCCCAGACACCCCGACACTGACCCGCGTCCACGTGCCCGATCCGATTCGCGACCTGCTGTCGGCGGACCCGACTACCGTGAATAACTGGTCGCTGTCCGCGGCCATGCAGGCGGTGCAGGCGGACGATGGCCCGGGCGTTATCGTCGTGCTTGAAAACTGGGAAACTGAATCGCTGGAAGAGCGCTTTGCGAACTACTTTGACACCTCACCCAAACCCGCGATCGCGCCGCGAGTGGTGCCCTATTTGGGGATTGGCACAGGTTCTCAGATCCTACGGGATGTCGGTGTTGGCAAGATGCGGCTATTATCTACCCCTATGAAATTTCCGGCTATTTCGGGCTTTGAGCTCGAAGTGGTCGAATACATTAAATGGCAGGAGCAAGACCCCTCATGAGCGAAATCCAAACGCTGAATGGCGACTTCACCAACGTGCAGGGCAACTACGCCATCGCCGTCGGCCGCTTTAACGAGTTCGTGGTCGACTCCCTGGTATCGGGCGCCATCGACGCGCTGGTGCGCCATGGCGTTGACCGTGGCGATATCACCATCGCCAAGGCCCCCGGCGCCTATGAGCTGCCTCTGGTCTGTCAGAGCCTGGCCAACAGCGGTAAGTTCGACGCCGTCATCGCCATCGGTGCCGTGATTCGCGGTGGCACCCCGCACTTTGAATACGTGTCCGGCCCCGTCGCCTCGGCGCTGGGCAGCATCAGCCTCGACACCGGCGTGCCGGTGATCTTTGGCGTGTTGACCGTCGATAGCATCGAACAGGCCATCGAGCGCGCCGGCACTAAGGCTGGCAATAAGGGCGCTGACGCGGCCATGACCGCCATGGAAATGGTCTCTTTGCTGAGCCAAATTGATGACTGAAAGCGTTAAACCGGCCGCCCGCCACCGGGCTCGTGAATTGGCGTTGCAGGCGCTCTATCAGTGGCAGTTGTCTGGCTATGACGCCAGTAACGCCGAAGCCCGTTTCCGTGCGCAAAACCACTTGGGGAAGGCTGATCCGGCCTACTTCCACGAGGTCTACAAGGGCGTGTCTAACGACAGTGCCCGCCTTGATGAGATCCTGGCACCCTTTCTGGAGCGCCCAGTCAAAGACGTCGATGCGGTTGCGTTGAACGTGTTGCGTATTGCGACCTGGGAGCTGTCAGAGCGAATCGACGTGCCCTACAAGGTGGTTCTTAACGAGGCCGTTGACCTGACCAAGCGCTTTGGCGCCTCGGACGCACACAAGTTCGTTAACGGCGTGCTCGATAAGCTGGCCGCTCAATTACGCCCGATCGAATTTAACGCGAAATAATGGCCCTTACGCCTTCCCACCCGGTGCACTGGTTGGCCGTTGGGCTCGGCTCGGGCTTGCCCCGCGTCGCCCCGGGCACCTGGGGCACCCTTGGCGGCGTGGTCGCCTTCCTACCGGCGCTGTGGCTGACCGAGATCTGGGTCTATATCTGGGTGCTGCTGGGCGCCCTGGTGGGGCCCTACATCTGCGGAAAAACCGCGACGGACCTGAAGTGCGGTGATCACGGTAGTATCGTATGGGATGAGTGGGCTGGGGTGTGGATTGCGCTGGCTGCGTCCATCGTTGTGGCGCCGGACTCGTGGTGGGGGTGGCTGTTCGCCTTTGTCTTTTTCCGCTTTTTCGACATTTTCAAACCCTGGCCGATTCACCGGCTGGAACGGCTCAAACCCATTGGCCTTGGCATTATGGCTGACGATTTGGGTGCCGGCGTGGCCGCGGCGGGTTGCGTCATCGTCCTAGCCCAATTGGGTCTCATCTAGACTTCGGTCCGAATCTGCGTGACACAGGGCGCCCGAGACTGGGTGCATGAAAACTCCAAAGGCTGCCATCCTACTGGCGACAACGCTGGCCTCGCCGCTCATTAACCCGTTCGCCAATCAGGTACTGGCCCAGCCCTATTGGGTCGGCCAGATGGGCGACAAAGCGCTGATTGATTTGGATGGCACCCTGCACTCATTGGCGGTGGGGGAGCGCACGGCTGACTTGGAATTGGCCGCCTTGGATCAGCAGGCCAGTGTGGTGTGGAAGGGCCAGCCCATGACCTTGCAGCTGGGCGCCGCTAAGCCCCCGGTGATTGAAAAGACCCAGCTGACGATTCGTAACCAGGGCCAGGGTTTTCAGGTCGCAGGACGGCTAGAGGGCATGGCGGTTGGCTGGATGGTGGATACCGGTGCCACCGACGTGGTCCTGAGCGAGGCCTTGGCACGCAGAGTCGGACTGACCCCAACAGGGGACGGACCTACGCTGGTGACGGCCCTGGGTCAGCAACAGGGTTGGAGCGCCAGGTTGCAACGGATTCAGGTCGACGACTGGGTCCTCACGGATGTTCCCGCCGTGATCGTTCCGGGGGATTTTCCGGCGCAACCGCTGCTGGGCCTGAGCGCATTGGAGCGCTTTCGGATTGAGTTAAGTGCGCAAAAGATGGTGCTGGAACCGGCACAAGGCAGTGGTATCATTCGCTCCCCCTAGAGGAGCCTGCCTTGATCAGCTACATCGACACCTGCAAATTGCCGAACCGTTTTGGCGTGTTTCAAATGCACGGGTTCAGCGAGACGCTTAACAGCCAAGTGAAAGAGCACGTGGTCTTGACCATGGGTGACGTGGCCGACGGGGAACCGGTGCTGGCGCGAATTCACTCGGAGTGTTTAACCGGGGACGGCCTGTTCAGTTTGCGCTGTGATTGCGGGCCACAATTGGAAGCCGCGATGGCCGCCATCGCCGACGCCGGCCGCGGTGCGATTTTCTACCTGCGCCAAGAAGGGCGCGGTATTGGGCTGATGAACAAAATTCGCGCGTACCACCTACAGGACGACGGCGCCGATACGGTCGAGGCTAACGAAGCCCTCGGCTTTGGGGCTGATCAGCGTGACTACAGTATTGTTCAGCCGATGGCGTCGCACCTGGGTATTCAAAAGGTCCGCTTGTTGACCAACAATCCGCGCAAAATTAAGGCCATGGAAACCATGGGTATCGACGTGGCGGAACGCGTCGCACTCGAAGCCGGTCACAACCACCACAACGAACACTACCTAGCGACCAAGGGCAGTCGCCTGGGTCATTTATTCAGCGGCTAAGCGGGCGTCGATCGCCCGGGCGATGCCCTCGGCATTGAGGCCGTCCTCGGCGTACATCTGACTGACTTTGCCGCCTTCTAGATAGCGGTCATCCAGCCCCAGCACCAGGGTGTCGATGGTGATGCCTTCCGACGCCAGCGCTTCCAGTACCGCCGAACCGGCACCCCCCATGCGCGCATGGTCTTCGATGGTGACCAGCAGATCGTGCGACTGCGAGGCGCGGCGCAAGGCGTCCATATCCAAGGGTTTCACCCAGCGCATGTCGATTAGGCTGTAGTTGCGATTGGCGCACAGGGCAGCCGCTTCATGCAGCAGTGTGCCAAATGCCAGCACCGCGACGCGTTGGCCAGAGCGGCGGATGGCGGCGGTTCCCACCGGTAGTGCGTCCAAATGGTCCCCGGGATCTGCGCCAATGCCTGCGCCGCGGGGATAGCGAATTGCGGCTGTACCATCCTGCTGGTAGCAGGCGTTTAACAGCCCGCGTGCCTCAGCTTCATCAGACGGTGTGGCGATCACGACCCCCGGAATGGTGCGTAGGAATGCGATGTCGTAGGCCCCGGCGTGGGTCGGGCCGTCCTCGCCGACTAGGCCAGCGCGGTCAATGGCGAAGGTCACGTCCAACCCCTGAAGGGCGACGTCGTGGATTAGCTGATCGTAGCCGCGCTGCAAAAAGGTCGAGTAGATCGCCACCACGGGTTTTAAGCCCTCGCAGGCAAAACCGGCAGCCAGTGTCACCGCGTGTTGCTCGCAAATCGCCACGTCGTGGTAGCGCTTGGGGAAACGCTCGCTGAAGCCAACCAAGCCTGACCCCTCACGCATGGCTGGGGTAATGGCCAGCAGTCGCGGGTCGGCCGCGGCCTGGTCCATCACCCACTGGCCGAAAACTTGGCTAAAGGTCGGTTTCGGCGTTTGGGCCGGGGCGCTGGGTTTAGCATCAATTTTGGTGATGGCGTGGTACTTGATCGGGTTGGTTTCGGCGGGATGAAATCCGCAGCCTTTTTGCGTGACCACGTGCAGAAAATTAGGCCCCGGCCGGTTGGTCAGGGTATCAATCGCGTTGAGCAATTGGCCCATGTCATGGCCATCGATCGGGCCAATGTAGTTCCAGCCCATGGCTTCGAACAGCGACGCCGGTGAAATCAGGCTTTTGACCTGTTCCTCGGTTTTCTTGGCTAGCTCAGCCGCGGGCGGAATAATTTCCAGCAGTTTGCGTGCGTCATCGCGCATGCGACTGTAGGCCTTGGAGCTGAGTAGTTGCGCCAGGTAATTCGACAGTCCACCGACGCTTTGGCTGATGGACATGTCGTTGTCGTTCAGCACCACCAGCATATTGGCCCGGGTGGTTCCGCCGTGGGCCAGGGCTTCAAATGCCATGCCCGCCGTCAGTGCGCCATCGCCAATCACCGACACCACACGCCGCGGTTCACCTTTTTGCTGGGCGGCCAGGGCCATGCCTAAACCGGCACTGATGGTGGTCGATGAGTGCCCGACCCCAAAGGTGTCGTAGGGGCTCTCGTGGCGGGCGGGAAACGCGGCCAAACCGCCCGTTTGGCGAATGCTCGGCATGGCCTCGCGCCGGCCGGTGAGGATTTTGTGCGGGTAGGCCTGGTGACCGACGTCCCACAACAGGCGGTCGTGCGGGGTATCGAGCAGGTAATGCAGAGCGACCGTTAGCTCGACCACCCCCAAGCCGGCGCCGAAGTGCCCGCCGGATTGCCCAACGCTGTAGAGCAAGTACGCGCGCAGCTCGTCCGCCACCTCCGCGAGCTTGGCGCGCGGCAACGCGCGCAGCACATCCGGGGTCGGAATGGCGTCGAGTAGGGGCGTGTCTGGGCGCTGGGTAGGTATCTGGTGAAAGATCCGCATAGTTTCCTTCCGATCAGGGCGCGATGGTACCTAACTCGGTGCCAAAGGTCAGGCGCTGCGTTGCGCCAGACGATCAACAATCGCGAGGATCGGCTGCGGGTTGGGCAGGCTGGAAGCCAGGTCTCGAACGCCTGCAAATAAATCTTGGACCAGGTCGTGGCATTGCTCCACGCCCAGCAGCGTGACAAAGGTCGACTTGTTTTGTTGGGTGTCCGAGCCTGCTGGTTTGCCCAAGGCGGTGGTGCTTTGGGTCACGTCCAGCACATCATCCTGGACCTGAAAGGCGAAGCCGAGGGTTTGGCCAATCTGAATTAGGCTGTCCAGTTGCATCGGGTCCGCCCCGGCACTGAGGCCGCCGAGCTCGCAACTGGCGCGTATCAAGGCACCGGTTTTGCGGCTGTGAACCAGCTCCAGCTCACTCAGCTCCGCCGCATGGTTTTCAGCGAGCAGATCCAGGGATTGGCCGTCGACCATGCCTGCGCCGCCCGCTGCCCGTGCCAGTGCGGTCACACTGGCTGCCAGTTGGCCCTGGGGCATCAGCGGCCACGCCGGATCGGCCAGTGCCTCAAAGGCTAGTGCTTGCAGGGCGTCGCCGGCCAAAATGGCCTCGGCCTCGCCGAACACAACGTGGCAGCTGGGCTGCCCGCGGCGCAGGGCGTCGTCGTCCATTGCCGGGAGATCGTCGTGAATCAGTGAATAGGTGTGGATGCACTCAACCGCGACGGCGGCGCGATCACCCAACGCCGGGTCGGTGGCGAGGGCTTCACAGCTTGCCCACACCAGGGCCGGGCGCACGGCTTTGCTTGGGGCCAGTAAACTGTGGCGAATAGCGTCACCCAGTGGCTGGGAGCGGTGGTCCAGCCGTTCTATGGCGTCCTCAAGCAGTGGTCCGAGGCGCGCCTGTGCCCGCCCAAGCGGGTCGGTGTTATTCACCCGCTGCGTCGCCGCCGTCATTCATCAGCTGGCTGATGCGCTGTTCTGCCTGCTGAAGTTGGCTGGAGCACTGCTTGGACAGCGCCATGCCTTTTTCAAAGGCGGCCATGGCTTCGGCCAGCGGAACTTCGCCGCTTTCTAGGCGAGTCACCAGGGATTCGAGTTCATCAAGTTGCTGCTCAAAGGTCGGTTCGCTCATAGCGGGCCCCAAAAAAATCTCGGCACACAGTAGCGACTTTGGCGATTGCGCTCAACGCGCTTTACTTCAGATTTTTCTACGCCGGTCGTTAACCCCAGGAACTGCGGAAGCGTCTAGACTAATGAGATCGGCGCTCGATCATTGAAGGAACCAATTTGTGGACATAGCCTCGCTCATCGGCATGTTAGGTGCGTTTGCCATCGTCTTGGCCGCTATTATCTTGGGCGGCTCGGCGGGCATGTTTATGAACATTCCGTCGCTGCTCATCGTGATCGGCGGCTCGCTGTTTGTGGTGTTGATCAAGTTTTCACTGGGACAGTTTCTGGGTGCGATCAGCGTCGCCGCCAAAGCCTTTATGTTCAAAATGGCCACGCTCGAAGAGCTGATCGACGAAGTGGTTGAGCTGGCTAACCTGGCGCGCAAAGGCGGCTTGCTGGCGCTGGAATCCGTTGAGGTGTCACACCCCTTTATGAAAAAGGGCGTGCAGATGCTGGTCGACGGCTTTGATGAATCCGTTGTTCGGGAAATGCTCGAAAAGGACATTCGCCTGTCGGCGGACCGTCACGGCTGGGGCAGCAAAGTGTTTATGGCCATCGGCGACGTCGGGCCGGCGATGGGCATGATCGGCACCTTGATTGGTCTGGTGCAGATGCTGGCCAACATGTCGGACCCCAAATCCATCGGCCCGGCGATGGCCGTTGCCTTGTTGACCACGCTGTATGGCGCGATGCTGGCGACCATGGTTGCACTGCCGATGGCGGACAAGCTCGAGCTGCGCCGTGACGAGGAAAAGCGCGCGAAAACCCTGATCCTGGACGGGCTGCTTGCGATTCAGGCCGGCCAGAACCCGCGCATTATTGAGTCGTTGCTGCGCACTTACCTGCCCGGCAAGAAACAAGAAGCCTCGGAAGCCGCTGCCTAATGGCTGCCGAAGAAGAGTGCGAATGCCCAGCGGGCATCCCGGCCTGGGTCATGACCTTTGCCGACCTGATGTCGCTGCTGATGTGCTTTTTCGTTCTGCTGTTGTCGTTCTCAGAGATGGACGTTTTGAAGTTCAAACAGCTGATGGGGTCGGTTAAGTTCGCCTTTGGTGTGCAGTCCGAAATCGAAGCCAAGGCCATTCCCAAGGGCACTAGCATTATTGCTCAGGAGTTTTCACCCGGCACACCGCGGCCAACGCCTGCGCCCTCGGTGCGTCAGCAAACCACCCGTACCGACATGTCGACGCTGGATATTCCGCCGCCGACCTCGGAAACCGCACCGAAACAGAGCGAAAAAGCCAGTGCGGAGGATTCGGCGGACGGGCGTGAAAGCAAGTCACCCAACGACAGTGAAGTGCCCGTGGAAAGCGTTGAAAGCAGCACCGCCGCGGCAGAGGGGGCTGCGCCCTCGGTGCTGGATGTCGACGAGACCGATCCGGAATCGGAACAGATTGAACGCGGTGGACTGCGTAAACAGCTCGTCCTGCAGACCGAGAGCGACAAAAAGGCCATCGAAGAGACCCTCAGCCAAGAAGTGCGTGACGGGCTGGTGGATGTGGAAACCGAAGGCCGCAAGATCATTATTCGTGTTAACGAGCGCAATTCCTTTGACCCTGGGCGAGCCGACGTTAACCCGCGCTTTATCCCGGTGTTGCGTAAAATCCGCGAGATGCTGAGTATCACCCCGGGTCTGGTTCGCATCGAAGGTCACACGGATGGGCGCTCCAGTACTGGGGTGTATCGCAACGAGCTGGAACTGAGCGCCATGCGTGCCAATGCGGTAGCGGGCGAATTGTTAGCCGGCCGGGTGCTGGACGTCACGCGCTTTTCGGTGGTCGGCCAAGGCAGTGCATTGCCACGGTCAAACGCCCTTGGCCCTGACGCCTTGGCGGCGAACCGGCGTGTCGAGATCATCGTTGATCAGGGCATTGGCCCCGGCAACATTCGTGGTCAAAATATCGAGGCCACGGCACCGGCTGATGCGCGCATCCGCGACGATCAGGACACGCGTCTGCGCAGTCGCTTCCAGCTCGGTTCAGACGAAATCTTTTAACCTAGGCCGCAATTGGGTGCGCCTGCATCCAGTGGCCCAGGTGTTGACGCTGTTCCTCGGTCAAAAATAGGCCCATTTTCGTGCGCCGATACAGCACATCGTCGGCGCTTATGGCCCACTCGTGTTCCATCAGGTACCGAACCTCATCCTCGTACAGCCCTGCGCCGAAATGCTGCCCCATAGCGCCCGTGCCGCCCTCGGTAAATGCCAGGGCCAAGGTGCCGTAGGCCCGCGTCATGCGCCGTGCGGTGCGACTGTCAAACCCGCGTTGCTCCAAGGTCGATTGAACGGCTGACACATCCAAGTTAGCCGCGCCCGGTAGCGGCGCGGTTGCGGTCCACTGTGGCCCCATGGCCGGAAACACCCCTGCCAGCTTATCTACCGCTTTTTGCGCCAGGGTCCGGTAGGTCGTGAGCTTGCCGCCGTGGACACTCAGCAGGGGCGCGCGGTCGGTGTTCAAAATCAGGCGGTAGTCACGGGTTACTTTCTGCGCGTTGCCATCGCCATCATCCATCAGCGGGCGCACGCCGGCGAAACTCCAGACGATGTCATCGGCACCGGGGGCATTGGCAAAAAAGCGGCCAACGGCGGTCAATAGGTAGTCCCGCTCTTCGTCGCTGCATCGGGCCGCGCCCGGATCGCCGGTGATCTCGACATCGGTCGTGCCGATTAGGCTGAAGTCATCCAGCCACGGCAGCACGAACACCACGCGGCCATCGTCGTTGGGTAAAATGTAGGCACGTTCCTCGTCATACAGCTTGGGCACCACAATGTGGCTGCCTTTGATTAGCCGGGCCGGATGCGGCGAAGGCGCGCCGATACCTCCAAAGACCTGATCTACCCAGGGGCCGGCGGCATTGACGACCGCCCGCACATCCAGGGTCTCGCTGCCTTGCGGGCCCTCAATGACAACGCGCCAACCGCCGTCATGGGGTGTGGCGCTAACAAACCGTGTGCGCGTGCGTATGTCCGCGCCCTGTTCGGCGGCCTGCACCGCATTGAGCGACACCAGACGCGCGTCATCGACCCACAAATCGGAGTATTCAAAGCCCTTGCGCGCGTGCGGGTGCAACCGAGCATCATCGGTTGACCAGCGGCTGGTGCTTGGCAGGCTGACGCGCTTGCCTAAGTGGTCGTACAAAAACAGGCCGATGCGGACCAGCCAGTTTGGGCGTCCACCGCGCTGGTGAGGCAAGCGAAAACGCAGGGGCCAGGCAATGTGCCCGGCCTTGGCCAGCAATACTTCACGTTCCTTTAGGGCTTCGTGCACCAGGCGGAACTCGTAGTGCTCTAGGTAGCGAAGTCCACCGTGGATCAGTTTCGAGCTGTTCGAGCTGGTGGCCTGGGCCAAATCGCCCTGCTCTAGCAAGACCACGGACAGCCCGCGCCCAGCCGCGTCGTTGGCGATGCCGACGCCATTGATACCGCCACCGATAACCAATAAATCCCGCATGATGTTTTCGCTAATGTTCGAATGTTCGCAAATGGTATATCAATCGAACATTAAAGAAAATCTAGATGGTCAAACTCATGTAAACTGATGGCATGAATTTACAGCCACGTGAACGCGCAATTTTGGAACAAGCCCGCGAGCTTGGGTTTGTCTCGGTTGAGGGCATCGCCCAGGAATATGAGGTCACGCTGCAGACGGCGCGGCGCGACCTCGGTCGTCTGGCAGAGGCGGGCTGGCTTGAGCGGGTTCGGGGCGGGGCGATTCCGCTGGGCGAAAGCGAATCAAGCGAGTACATCCGCCGCAAACAAAGCGGGCGTGCCTCCAAGCGCGCCATTGCCCGCGCGGTCGCCGAACAGATTCCGGACAACGCATCGCTGTTCATTAACATCGGCACCACCAACGAAGCCGTGGCCGAAGCCCTGGTGAGTCACCAAGGCTTGCAGGTGGTCACCAATAACATTCACGTTGCGGCGATTCTGTCTTCGCGCTCAAACGCCCGCGTGGTGATTGCCGGCGGCGAAGTGCGCAGCGAAGACGGCGGGGTGGTGGGCGAGGCGACCCGCGATTTTATTGATCAGTTTCGGTTGGATTACGCCGTTCTGGGCATCAGCGCAGTGGATGCGGACGGGGTGCTGCTCGAGCACGATTACCGTGAAGCGCGTGTGGCCCAGGGGCTTATTCGAAATGCACGCTGCCGCATGTTGGTGGCCGAGGGCGTCAAGTTTGAACGCACCGCAATGACCCGGGTGGCCTCGTTGGCTGACATGAGTGTGGTCGTCAGCGACCGCCCGATGCCAGCCGGGCTCGCCCAGTTTGATCAGCTGAGGTGGATTACAGCAACTGACTCAGCAGGCTAAGCACGACGCCTGCAATCATCAGCGCTACGCCGACGCGGTGGACCTTGAATTCGGTCGGGCTCATGGCGACGCGTGGTTGCCAAAATTTGATCAGGCCGACCCAGTTATTGGTGCGGCGCGCGTTGATCACTAGGGCGGCGATCAGCACTACGATGCCACTGATAAAGACGACGCGATGGAGGATGTCAAAGTCCATGATTAAGGGGCTGTCCTTGCTTCAATGGGGCGCATCCTATCGGAAAGCCTACCCTGATCGCCAGCGAGCTGACGCTGATACAACACCGCGGCGTGCATCACTTTTTGCACATAGCCTCGGGTCTCTTTGAACGGAATCGTCTCGGCCCACAGCACAGGGTCGGTCTGACCGGCCGCCGGTCGCCACCGTTCGACCTGATTGGGCCCGGCATTGTAGGCTGCCGTCGCCAGCAACTGATTGCCGCCGAAGCGCTGCATCAAACCGGTTAAGTACGACACGCCAAAGCGGATGTTGATGTCCGGTTCCAGCAACATAGCGTTGCCGCGCCAGCCTGTGGCCAATTGCTTGGCCAGGCCACGCCCAGTAGCCGGCATGATCTGCATCAACCCAAGCGCCCCGGCACCACTGCGTACGTCACTCTGAAACAGGCTTTCCGATCGCGTTAGGGCTAACACCCAAGGCGTGTCCACGCCGTTGGTGCCGGCATGCTCGCCCACCAAGGGCTTGAGGCTCGCGGGGTGGGTGTAAGCCAAGGCACGCTGACCCGTGTTGACGGCGCCGCGAATCACTTCGCTGTCCCAGCCCCACTGGCGCGCAAGTTCCGTAGCTTGGGACAGGGCGTCCCGATCTTGCCCACGCAGTTCGGCCCGCCACTGCGCGCGCGCCCGGCCAACCAGCCCCTGCATCCACAGCTCCCGCGCGATCAGTTGACCCGGTGTCGGGTCACTCACGGCCACGTTTTTTACCACTTTGCTGGGCAGGGCATAGCCACGTCCCAGCCGATCCGCCGCCAAAAAACCGTAAAAACTGTTGGATCGCGCCGCCTGTGCCAGGGCGTCATTTGGGTCGCGTCCCAGCGCGTCGAGGGCCCAGCCTCGCCAAAACTGCCAGCGTGGCTGCTTAGCCAGTGTGCTGGGTAGCTCATCAATCGCCAGCAGAGTGCCCTGGGGGTCATTCAGCAGCAAGGCATGGCGCACTGACCATTCCGCCAGGCCAGGCAATTCGAAGGGGCGTGCCAGTGCGGTCAAATACCCTGAGGTTTTGGGGTGGCGGTCTAAGATGGCGTGGAGCGCCTGGGTCTCCAGCACCCGTTGTCGCACCTTGGCCGGCAACGATAGCTGCGCGAGCCATGTATCCAGCGCTTCGGGGTCACGTTTGGCCAGCGCTTCAGCCGCCACCGCAGTGAATTCACCCGGTGTCGCCAGGTAGCTCGCCGGATCCGTCCGCGCCCTGTGCCAGCGCTCGATCCGCGCCTGGTTTCTGGGGCCTAGGTCCTTAGCCAGCGCCCGTGCCAAGCCAATCTGCCCGGCCCCGAGGGCCAAATCCAAACGTTTGCGCTTGATCCAGGCGGTGATCCAACCGCGCTCGGCCATGGCTTGAAAGAGCCCATCACAGGCATCTGGGCGGCTACGCGGATGCAGGTAAAGTGCCAGCGCGCGTGCTTCGTTGCCCTGGCCCAGTGCCAAACGCGACCGCTCGATCTGACAGCGCGCGCTGATGCCGGGATTTTTCGGCGCCAGTGTCAAGCCGTCTTGCCAACGCTCGGCCTCGACGGCGGCCCCCAGCCAGTGTGCCCGCAGCCGCTCACTGCTGTGGTGATCGCGCACGCGCTGCAAAAACGCCAGGGCCTCGGACGTCGGTGGCAGGGTCGGGTCCCGGCGTGCGACCTCAATAGCCAGCTCGTTCCACAGCGGGTACTGCTCCAGGCCTTGGGCCAGCGTCTGCCAGTCCTCACCGCGCTCCAGCGCTTGCCAAGCCTGTGCAAATTGCGCCCGCAGGTCTATGTTGGCAAATGCGTGACTTGCCCCCACCCACAGGGAAAGCCATATAAAGGAAACACGCAGATGTCGAAGCATTGGTTAGTCACCGGGGCCAGTGGGTTTGTCGGTCGTGCATTTGTCCAGTCGCGGCTCGCGCAGGGCGACCAAGTTACCGGCTTCACGCGAACGGCGCCTGAACAGCGTGCCAGCCTAAACCAAAATGTGACATGGGTTTCCGATTGGAATCAAATTAAAGCGCCGGTTCAGCGGGTGATGAATTTGGCCGGTGAAGGCATCGCCGATGCGCGATGGACGGCCAAGCGCCGCACGGCCTTGCTGGACAGTCGCGTGGCGCTGACGCGGGATTGGATTGAGACGCTCAAGTCACACCCGCTGGAATACGCCATCAGTGCCTCGGCAATCGGGTGGTACGCCACCGGTGAGGCGTCAATTGATGAGTCCGGGCCCAAGGGCACGGGCTTCGCAAGCGAGCTTTGCCAGCAATGGGAAGCGGCGCTGGACGGGCTGTCGTGCCCGACGTCTGTGGTTCGGCTGGGGGTGGTGCTGGGGCCAGGTGGTTTTTTGGCGCGCATGCTGCCGCTGTTTAAGCTCGGTTTGGGCGGCCCGATTGGCAACGGCAAGCAGGGGTTTAGCTGGATTCAGCGCGACGACGCGGTGGCGTTGTTTAATTGGCTTAATGAGGGCGAGCGCACCGGTGTATATAACGGCGTCGGCCCCGATGCGGTGGCGCAAAAGGACATGGCCAAGGCCCTGGGCAGCGTTCTAAAGCGCCCGGCGGTTATGCCGACGCCTGGTTACGCGATGAAGCTTGCCTTTGGCCAAATGGCGGATGAACTGCTGCTGAGCGGGCATTTTGTCACGCCCCAACGGGCCTTGGACGAAGGTTTTGTCTTTCAGCATCCGGACATTGAGTCAGCCATGCTCCGCAGCCTTTCCTAAAACGGCGCGGCGGCCCGTGAGCGCGCGCGGTCGATCAAATCCAAGCTGAATTCCGGGGTCAATGACAACGATTGGCCGAGGCTTTCGAAGGCCGGGCTGTGCAGCCAAGGCGTGGGTTGGCAATCGGGGTCGCAGGCCTGCGCGTGAAGGGCCGCCAGCTGCATGATCCGTTCCTCAAGGCTGGCGTCCTCGGCCACGGGTGCGCCACGACGGATCTTGGCCAAGGCCTGGGCCCGTGTGCCCAATCCCCATGCTCGAATTAGCGTCAGGCAGGCTTCGGCGCCGCAGTCCTCTATCGCCGCACGCGTTGCGGCTGGGTTGCTGGCCAGCGCTTTGTCGGCGTCGATGTAGCAGAGCATGATCAGCTCGCCGATCCCGGTCCACATGACGCGGGTCGCCAATTCGGCCGGTGCGGGTACGTGGGCACGCTCGGCCAGGGTGCGCGCCAGCGCCGCCAGCAGCGATGTTCGCCGGTAGTGTTCGTTCCACAAAGCGGCGATACTTGGGTGGGTGAAATTCTGAAGCGGCTGCACCTGGACCATCTCGCGCAGTGTCGTCGCGTCAATCCGTTTTAATGCCTCGGCCACGTCGTCATTGCCGTTAGGCGGCGGGTCGAGCAGCTGCGCACAGCGCAGGATCCGAGCGGCGATCAGGGGTTCAGCCATCACTGCACCAGGGAGTGCACTGTCGGTGGCGGCGGCGACGGAACGTTTGAAGGAGCCGCCAAGCGTTTCCGGTACAAACCATTGCAAGGCGTGGGCCGACAGGTCGGCGGTCATGGCGAGGTAAAACGGGTAGGACGACAGGTGCGGATCCTGCACGTCAAACACGCGGATCTCGTCACTGGCGCTGACGTGCTTGACCAGCCGCGCCAGGGCGCCCCGGTCAATACTCAAAATCGCACTGGGCAACACCACTTCAGCCTTGAATTTGCGCGGGCGCAGGCGAGCAATAGCCTTGGCGGCACGTGGCGAGTGCGCGGGTATTTCCGTGCGTTTGCCGTCGTCCGCGACGAGGTCGATCTGCCCATCCAGCAGCAGGTAGTCGCGGTTATCGTTGGCGCCGAGATCAAACAGGATGGATCCCGGGCGCATGCGCTCGATTTCAAAGTGCGGGGCAATCATCGCCAGATCGTCCAGCGCCAGCGCTTCAAACCCCTCGAACCCGCGCAACTGTTGAGGCGTTACGCGGTCTTGGAATTGGCTGATGCTGTGATCTTCTGGGGCTTTTTGTGTACGACCGAACCGCATAGGTGTTGTCCAAAGGAATACCGATGTCCTAAGACTAGGAGAAAATTCCAGTTTTGCTGGGACGATGGTTCAGGCGCGGGCTAGGACTAACCAAGCCTCAACCCGGTGCCCTGCGGCGGTTAGGGTGTCATGGGCCTGACGCAGGCTGTGGCCCGTTGCCAGCACATCGTCGACCAACCAAACACGACCGACGGGCTGGCTTATCAGGGTAAACCCCTGTGCCTTGCCGCGCTCGGAACCGCTCCGGGTGCGCCGGTGAACACCCAGCGGTGGTGACAACATGGGGTGCAGTGGTCGCCCAGTGTTCAACGCCAGGGCGTTGGCCACGGTCGCGGCGGTGTCACCACCGCGTTTCAAACGGTTGACCCGTTGACTGGGCAGGTAGGTAATCGCATCCGGTCGCGGCAGGCCACGGCTGCGGCGCGCAAGCTGGTGTCCGCACCACTGTGCCACCCGCGTGTCCTGACTGTGTTTGATGCGCAGGACCAGCGCCCGCAGCGCCCCCTCAAAGGCACCCAGGGTAATCAGGGACGCTCCCACTGGAACAACGGGGTCCAGCGGGTCGGTGGGGCTGTGGCCCTGGCGCAAATGCCGTCGGCAGTGGGCACAGAGTACGGCCGCGCGTGTTGGCCCGACGCAGAGCGGGCATTGTCCGGTGATTTTCATACCGCGGTTATGTCGAATTCTCGCCCGCAAGGCGAGTGGCTTACACCAGGTTCAGACAAACCGCACGGGGATGGGTGTGCAATAAATGAGCGCTGGTAAAGCCGTTAGCTAATTTCGAATTGACGCCAAGGGTGGGCCGGATAGACTGCGGCGACTGACCAGGAGAGCCCATGACCACAGCCGAATTTCGCCACGACTGGACGCGCGATGAGATCGCCGTAATCTTTACTCAACCGCTGATGGACTTGCTGCTGCAGGCCCAAACCGTTCATCGCGAGTACCACCACGCCAATCAGGTCCAGGTGTCGACCCTGATGTCCATTAAAACGGGCGCCTGCCCAGAGGACTGCGCCTACTGCCCCCAGGCCGGGGTCTACGACACTGGGCTCGACAAAGAAAAGCTCGCGGCCATCAGTGCGGTTGTCGAGCAGGCGCGGGCGGCCAAGGCCACCGGCGCGACGCGGTTTTGCATGGGCGCGGCCTGGCGTGAGCCGCCGGCAAAAGCCATGCCGGTGTTGACGGCAATGATCTCCGAGGTGAAAGCCCTTGGGCTCGAGACCTGCATGACGCTTGGCATGCTGGATGACGAGCAGGCCGACACCCTGGCCGAGGCCGGCCTGGACTACTACAACCACAACCTCGACACCTCGCCTGAGCATTACGGCAACATCATTACCACGCGAACCTTTGAGGACCGCCTCGGAACCCTGTCGCGTGTGCGTGATGCCGGCATGAAGGTCTGCTCAGGCGGAATTTTGGGTATGGATGAATCGGCCGATGACCGCTATGGGCTTTTGCAGTCGCTGGCCAACTTGCCTGAACACCCCGACAGTGTGCCGGTGAATCAGCTGGTTCGGGTTGAAGGGACGCCGCTGGAAAATGCCCAGGACCTGGACCCCTTGGACTTTGTGCGCACCGTCGCGACGGCCCGTATTTTGATGCCTAAGTCCGTGGTGCGCCTGTCCGCAGGCCGCGAAATCATGACGGACGAAATGCAGGCGCTGTGCTTTATGGCCGGTGCCAATAGCCTGTTCTATGGCGAAACGCTCCTGACCACGCCCAACCCCGAGACCCAGCGCGACCAGGCCTTGTTCAAGCGCATGGGCATTAACACCACAGCCCAAGGTGATCCGGTCAAGACCTGGACGCCGCGCAAGCGCTCCGCGTGGGAGCAAAAGGTCGACAACCTAGCCCGCGACGCGTCCAAAAAGGACGTGTCCACAAAGGACGTGTCCACAAAGGACGTGTCCGCAAAAACGGCATGAACGACTGGGCTGCGCATCTACGTCAGCGCATGGCGGACGCGGATGCGGCCTCGTTGCGCCGTGTACGCACGACCTTGGCATCGCCCCAGCAGGTGAAGGCCCGCATCAACGGCCGGGATGTGCTGAATTTCTCGTCCAATGACTACCTTGGCTGGGCCAACGACCCCTTTACCGTAGATGCCCTAAAGCGCGGCGCTGATCGCTATGGCGTTGGCAGTGGTGCATCGCACTGGGTCGTCGGTCACAGCGACGCCCACGCCGACCTGGAAGCCGAGATCTGTGATTGGCTCGGCGTTGAGCGTGCCGCGCTGTTTTGCACCGGGTACCTTGCCAACCTGGGGGTGCTCAGCGCCCTCGCTGACAGTGATACGCGAATCCATCAAGACCGCCTGAACCATGCGTCCTTGCTGCAGGCTGGCTCCCTGGGCGGGCAGTCCCGCCGGTTTAGCCATGGCGACGTAGAGCAACTGCGCCAGCGCCTTGAGCAGGGCAGTCAGTGGCGCCAGTGGGTGGTCAGCGATGGGGTGTTTTCCATGGACGGCGACGTAGCTCCCGTGGCGGGCTATGTCGGTGCGGCGCACAGCGCCGGCGCTATCTGCTTGATTGACGATGCCCACGGTCTTGGTGTGCTCGGCCCGCAAGGGCGCGGCAGCACGGCGGGCTGCGTGCCGGATCTGGTGATGGGGACCCTTGGCAAGGCCCTGGGCTGCGGCGGCGCCTTTGTTGCCGGGCCTGCATGGTTAGTGGATCCAATCTGCCAGTTCTCCAAGCCCTATACTTACACCACGGCCCTGTCCCCGGCGCTGGCCTTTGCCAGTGCTGAAAATATCCGGCGCCTCCGGCGCGACCCGTCGCATCAGCGCTTGCTGCAATCTCGTATCGGCTACTTTAAAACCCAAGCCGCGGCGCGGGGTATTCAGATTGAGCCCAGCGACACCGCGATCCAGCCGTGGATTTTGGGCGCTAATGAGCGCGTGTTGGCCGCCAGCGACCGACTCAAGGCCGCCGGCCTTTGGGTCAGTGCGATACGGCCTCCGACTGTGCCCGCAGGCACCGCGCGCCTGCGTATCGCCCTGAGCGCCGCACACACCGACAGCCACCTGGATCAGTTATGCGACGAGCTGGCGCAATGCAACGACGCGTAATCGGCGGCTGGGGGTTTAGGGCCGACCTGTTGTCGCACCTAGGGCCGGCGCAACCCTGGCACGCCGAGCTGCACCTGGATGCGCCCACCCTGTTAATCGGCTGGAGTCTGGGCGGCGTCATTGCCACAGAGCTGCTCGATCATCCAGAGGTCGTCGCCCTGGTCACTCTGGCGACACCCGGGGACTTTGCGGCCCAGGTTGATCCGCGTTTTTTCAATCGCCTAGCGCGGTCAGTAGCGCATGATTCGGAAGCCGCGCTGGCGCGTTTCCACCCCTGGATCGTGGGCGAGCCCTTTGACCCCCGTCGGGTCGACGACCACCAATTGCTTGACGGGTTAACCCGGCTTCGCGACAGCCGATGCGCCGACGCCTGGGCACGATCCGCGACGCCCCAGCTGCATCTGGTTGGCCAGGATGACGTGTTGTTTCGCGATCCTGACCAGCAGCCCGTGACCGGCGGACATGGCTTTGCCTGGCAGCAGGCCGAACGCACGGCAGCGCTGATTGATGAGTTTGCTGATGCGCTTTGAACGCTGTGCCGATGCGTACGACGACCTAGCTGGGATCCAGCGTGACTGCGCCCGGGCATTGGTGGCGACCTTGGTGCCTAAAGGTGTTGGGATTGACGTTGGGTCGGGCACTGGCTTTGTTCAGGCCAATTTGAACTATGCCGACTTGCTGCAGGTTGACCTGTCGCCGGCCATGTTGGTGCATGGCCAGGGCGCTCGTGTGGCCTGTGATGCGCGGCGGTTACCCTTGCCCGATGCGTGCATCGATTTTGCCGTCTCGAACATGGCCCTTCAGTGGATCGGTGACGCCAGCGACCTAATCCGGGTCATGAAGCCCGGTGCGCGGCTTCATGCCTGCGTGGTGCTCGATGGGTCCTTGCCGGAACTGGCCGAGGCCCGCGATAGGGCAGGCCTTGCCTCTGCGGTGCAGTTGCCCAATGCGGCGCATTGGATACACCAATTTCCCGGCGCCCAGATTCGTATCGAGACGCGCCGCTGCGAGTTTGACAGCCCGGTGTCGGCCCTGCGGTCCGTGCGTGGATTAGGGGCAACCCTGGAAACGTCGATGGCCGTGTCGCGGGCTCAATATCGGCGCCTTATGTCGGCGTTGCCGACTGAGCTGACCTACCAACTGGCATGGATTGAGTGGCAAAAATGAAGTGTTTTTTGACGGGGACTGACACCGATGTCGGTAAAACCGTGATCAGTGCGGGGCTTTTGGCCCGTGCTCGGTTAGACGGCCGTTCATGCATTGGGTTGAAGCCCGTCGCCGCCGGCGCCGAGCAGGGGCCCGATGGACCCTATTCGGACGATGCCCTCAGGCTTGCGCGGGGTGCGGGGTTCACCGGGCCCTTGGCGGATATCAATCCGGTGCTGCTGGACGCGCCCATTGCGCCCCATGTGGCAGCGCAGATGAGTGGGGTGTCACTGCAGGCAGCCGCGCTGGCGGACTGGGCGCGCACGGCTGCGGGCGACCTGGACGCGGTCATCGTTGAGGGAGCCGGTGGTTGGCGCGTTCCGATCAACAACGCCGAAGGTTTTGACACCGTTGCAAAAGCCCTTGGCTGGCCCGTTATTTTGGTCGTGGGGATGCGGTTAGGGTGTATCAACCATGCCCTGTTGACGGCACAGGCGATCGTCGCTGATGGCTTGGAATTGGCTGGGTGGGTGGCCAATCGGGTGGACCCGAATCAGGCGGCGTACGCCGACAATGTGGCTACGTTGAAAGCGCGAATTCGAGCGCCGTTGCTGGGTGAGGTGGCCTGGTCATCGGATCCCACACCTGAGTCAGTCGCCACTCAGGTGCGTTGGCCGACGGCTTAGGCGTAGTCGGCGCGGATCTGAGCGTAGCGCTCGGGCTGCAAGCGAGGGCCAAAGGTTTCGACCACTTCGGCACCCACCGCACAGGCAAAGCTGGCGCTGTGTTCGTGGCTCCACCCGCTGAGCAGTCCATGCACAAAGGCGCCGGCGAAGGCATCACCGGCACCGTTGGTGTCGATCGCGGTGGCGGGTTTGCCGGCGATTTCGGTTTGGGTGCCGTTGTGAATTACCAAGGCGCCCCGTTTACCCAGTGTCACCACCAGGTCCTGCGTCCATCCCTTGATCGCCTTGATGCCGCGCTGCAAATCGGTCTCGCCGGTGAAAATCGCCAGCTCTTCTTCATTGCAGAACAGCAAATCAACACCGCCGTGGAACAGCTCTTC
>CAKZQE010000087.1 GCA_937139465.1 uncultured Gammaproteobacteria bacterium | reverse complement strand
ACCGTAAGCTACGGTAAAGAGACCAAGGGTAAGAACCGTTTGGTGATCTCGCCCACGGATGGCAATGAGCCGGTGGAGCGTTTGATTCCGAAGGAACGCCAGTTGAGCGTTTACGAGGGCGAAGAAGTGGCGAAGGGTGACGTTGTCGCCGATGGCCCGACTGATCCTCATGACCTGCTGCGTTTGTTGGGTGTTAGCGAGCTGGCTCGTTACATCACCAACGAGATCCAAGAGGTTTACCGCCTCCAGGGTGTTGTGATCAACGACAAGCACATCGAAGTCATTATCCGTCAGATGTTGCGCAAAGCAGAGATCACAGATTCGGCTGATTCGAACCTGATCACCGGTGAAACCGTTGAATTCCAGGATGTGAAGCGTGTGAACGCTGATCTGGTCGGAAACGAGAAGTACCCGGCGAAGTTCGAGCGTCTGTTGCTCGGTATTACCAAGGCCTCGTTGGCCACTGAGTCCTTCATTTCGGCGGCGTCTTTCCAAGAGACGACTCGAGTTCTGACCGAAGCGGCGGTAACCGGCAAGCGTGACCATCTGCGCGGCCTGAAAGAAAACGTGGTCGTGGGTCGTTTGATCCCGGCCGGAACCGGCCTTGCTTACCACGCGGAGCGCAAGCGTAAGCGCGGTGCCGAGCAAGCGGAAAGCGGTTCAGGCGGTGTGACGGCAGCAGAAGTTGCCGCGGCATTGGCCGAAGAAATCGGAGACTTGACTGGCGGCTTGTAAGCCACTGCTCAATGGTGCGCCGGGTTGACGCTCGGCAAACCAGTCTCTACTATGCGCGCCTCGAGAAAACCGTGTAGCGGTCTTCCGAGGCGTAATTTTGAATGGCAGGAGTCCACATTTAATGGCAACCATTAACCAATTGGTTCGCAAGCCCCGTAAGCGCAAGGTCCAGAAGACCGACGTGCCTGCGCTGCAAGCGTGCCCCCAGCGTCGCGGCGTATGCACTCGTGTATACACAACGACTCCCAAAAAACCTAACTCAGCACTGCGTAAAGTTTGCCGTGTGCGTTTGACCAACGGGTTCGAAGTCACTTCGTACATCGGCGGTGAAGGCCACAACTTGCAAGAGCACTCAGTCGTACTGATTCGTGGCGGTCGTGTAAAAGACTTGCCGGGTGTCCGTTACCACACCGTTCGCGGAACCTTGGATGCATCGGGCGTTTCCGATCGTCGTCAGGGCCGTTCGAAGTACGGTGCTAAACGTCCTAAGGGTTAATACTCCCTTAACAAAATTAATCCAGTCTTCATCGAAGGCTGAAGTAAGGCCCGGGTAAATTACCGGGGTCCCTGAAGAAGGAAATAGAGATGCCAAGACGTCGCGTCGCCGCCAAGCGGGAGATCCTGCCTGATCCTAAGTTTGGTAGCCAACAACTAGCTAAGTTCATTAACCATGTCATGGTGCATGGTAAAAAATCCGTAGCCGAGAAAATCGTCTACGGCGCGTTGGACCGTGTCCAAGAGCGTACGGGGAACGACCCCCTCGAAGTATTCGCCAGCTCACTGGAAGCGATCCAGCCCTCGGTCGAGGTTAAGTCTCGTCGCGTCGGTGGCGCTACTTACCAGGTGCCGGTCGAAGTCCGTCCTAGCCGTCGTACTGCGTTGGCAATGCGCTGGTTGGTAGACTTCTCGCGTAAGCGTGGCGAGAAGAGCATGGAATTGCGCCTTGCAGGCGAAATGATGGACGCGGTTGAAGGTCGTGGTGCTGCTGTTAAGAAGCGCGAAGATGTTCACCGTATGGCTGAAGCGAACAAGGCGTTCTCGCACTTCCGCTTCTAATCGGCCATTGATAGGGCGGTTGTGCTTAACGGCACGCCGCCTTTTCACTCTTTATTGGAGAAATTATCGTGGCACGTACCACCCCTATTAGTAAGTACCGTAACATCGGTATCGCAGCTCACGTTGACGCGGGTAAAACCACGACGACTGAGCGTATCCTGTTTTACACGGGCATCAGCCACAAAATCGGTGAAGTGCATGATGGCGCGGCCACCATGGACTGGATGGCGCAAGAGCAAGAGCGTGGTATTACCATCACCTCTGCGGCGACCACCACATTCTGGGGCGGCATGCAGCAGCAGTTCGACCAGCACCGTATCAACATCATCGACACCCCCGGTCACGTTGACTTCACCATCGAAGTGGAGCGCTCCATGCGTGTACTCGATGGCAGCGTGGTTGTGTTCTGTGGTTCATCAGGTGTTGAGCCCCAGTCCGAGACGGTTTGGCGTCAGGCTGACAAGTACGGCGTTCCGCGTATTTGTTTCGTCAACAAGATGGACCGCGACGGCGCAGACTTCATGCGTGTCGTTAACCAGATCCGCAACCGTCTGGGCGCGACAGCCGTTCCGATTCAGTTGAACGTTGGCTCTGAAAAAGAGTTCAAGGGCGTTATCGACCTGGTCAAAATGAAGTTCATCGCGTGGAGCGAGGACGACATGGGTGTGACCTTCGAATACGAAGAGATCCCCGCTGACCTGCAGGACGAGTGCGAACAGCTTCGCGAAGAAATGATGGAAGCGGCCGCTGAAGCCAATGACGAGTACATGAATAAGTACTTGGAAGATGGCGAGCTGACCGAAGAAGAAATCAAACTGGGCCTGCGTGAGCGCACCCTGCGTCAGGAAATCGTTCCTTGCTTGTGCGGTAGTGCATTCAAGAACAAGGGCGTCCAGGCTGTACTTGATGCGGTTATTGAATACCTGCCTGCACCGACTGACGTTGCTGCGATCACCGGTTTGGTTGACGACGAAACCGAAGAGACCCGTGAAGCGACTGACGAAGCACCCTTTGCTGCGTTGGCGTTCAAGATCGCGACCGACCCCTTCGTTGGTACGCTGACCTTCTTCCGTGTTTACTCGGGTGTCTTGAATTCAGGCGACGGTGTTTACAACTCGGTTAAAGGTAAGAAAGAGCGTGTCGGACGTATGGTTCAGATGCACGCCAACAGCCGTGAAGAGATCAAAGAAGTTCGCGCCGGTGACATTGCCGCTGCGGTTGGTCTGAAAGACGTCACGACGGGCGACACCCTGTGTGCTCAAGACCGTCCGATCATTTTGGAGCGCATGGAATTCCCTGAGCCCGTGATCAGCGTTGCGGTTGAGCCGAAGTCCAAAGCCGACCAGGAAAAGATGGGTATCGCGTTGGGCAAGCTGGCTCAGGAAGATCCCTCGTTCCGCGTTAAGACTGACGAAGAAACTGGCCAGACGATCATTTCAGGCATGGGTGAATTGCACCTGGACATCCTGGTTGACCGTATGCGCCGTGAATTCAACGTCGAAGCAAACATCGGTGCTCCGCAGGTGTCGTACCGCGAGTGCATCCGTAATGCTGTCGAAGTTGAAGGCAAGTTCGTGCGTCAGTCTGGTGGTCGTGGTCAGTACGGTCACGTTGTGGTCAAACTGGATCCGCTGCCTCTGGATGGCGAAGAAAACTTCGAGTTCGTCAACGAGATCGTTGGCGGTGTCGTTCCCAAGGAATACATCCCTGCGGTATCGAAAGGTATCGAAGAGCAGATGAAGAACGGTGTTCTGGCTGGCTTCCCCTTGCTGGGTGTGAAGGCAACCTTGATCGACGGTTCTTATCACGATGTCGACTCGAACGAGATGGCCTTTAAGATTGCTGGCTCTATGGCAATGAAGAAGGGTGCTCTGCAGGCGAATCCCGCTCTGCTTGAGCCCGTGATGAAGGTCGAGGTCACAACGCCCGAAGAAAACATGGGTGACGTGATTGGTGACTTGAACCGCCGTCGCGGTTTGGTCGGAGGCATGGACGACGGTGTGAACGGTATTAAGATCGTGACCGCTGAAGTTCCCCTGGCTGAAATGTTTGGTTACGCGACCGACTTGCGTGGCTTCACTCAAGGTCGTGCCTCGTACAGCATGGAGTTCACTAAGTACGCGGAAGCGCCGAACTCAGTGGCTGACGAAATCATTAAAAAGAACAACGGTTAACGCCGTTCCAATATTGGGAGCCTAATCATGGCAAAAGCTACATTTGAA
>CAKZQE010000086.1 GCA_937139465.1 uncultured Gammaproteobacteria bacterium | reverse complement strand
CACCTTTACGCTTGCCGCCTTGGTTGACCGCAACGGCGGTGTCGTTGGCCACTTTCAGGAAGGGCACAACGCCTTGGCTCTTGCCATTGGTGCCTTTAATGCGGCTACCCAGTGAGCGCACCGGTGTCCAGTCGTTACCCAGGCCGCCGGCAAATTTCGACAGCAACGCGTTATCACGGATCGCGCCGTAGATTTCGCTCAAATCGTCAGGAACTGTGGTCAGGTAGCAGCTCGACAGCTGGCTGCGCAACGTGCCCGCGTTAAACAGCGTGGGCGTTGAGCTCATGTAGTCGAAGCTCGACAGCAGGCGGTAGAACTCGATGGCGCTGTCTTCGCGGTTTTCTTCTTCCAGTGACAGACCCATGGCGACGCGCATAAAGAATACCTGCGGCAGCTCGAAGCGGGTCTCGTTGGAGTGAATAAAGTAACGGTCGTACAGGGTCTGAAGGCCGAGGTAGCCAAACTGCAGGTCGCGGTCCGCTTCGATCGCCGCACCGAGCTTGTCGAGATCAAAGGTGGTCAGCTCACGGGACACCAGTTCCAGGTCAGCGGCTTTGTGCAGGTACACACGCAGGGCTTCGGCGTAGTGGCCGCGCATTTCCGTGTGCGTCGCGTTTTCAGCAATGCCCATGAAGCTCAGGGCTTCGGCGCGGATGATGTCCATCAGCAGGCGCGCGGTGACTTGGCTGTAGTTGGGCTCTTCTTCGACCAATACGCGAGAGGCCATCACCAACGCAGTTGACACTTCTTTGATCGGGACGCCGTTGTATAGGTTGCGCAGGGTCGCCTCGAGGATGCGATCGCCGTCCACCTCGTCAAGGTCGGCCGTCGCTTCGTCGACCACAAAGCGCAACCGGCCAACGTCCAGCGGCGCCATGCTGCCGTCGTTCAGTTTGACATTGATGCTGGGGTGCAGTTCTTCGACGTGAGCCGACGCCGCGCGCTGTTCGGCACGTTCGGCACGGTATAAGACAAAGCCTTTGGCGGTTTTGTGCTCCCCGGCGCGCATCAACACAAGCTCAACTTGATCCTGAATGTCTTCGATGTGCAGGGTGCCACCGGAGGGCATGCGGCGTCGGTAGGTCGCCTCGACCATGTCGGTGAAGCGCTCGCCCATTTCACGAACGCGGGCACTGCCGGCCGCCTGCGAGCCCTCAGACGCGAGGAACGCCTTGGTGATGGCGACGGTGATTTTGGTGCGATCAAAGGGCACGACCACGCCGTTGCGTTTGATGACGCGAAATTCACCCGGCTGGATGTCAACGTTGATGTCGTCCGGGTTGGCGGCGTGCGGAGCCATGGCCGATGTGGTACCGGGTTGAGTGCCTAATTCCATTGTGTTCCTCGATGGCCGTGGTGCGTGTTGGCCGATGCAGTGTTGTCGATAGCGACACAAGATATTGTGCTTCGAGGGGGAATGGAACCCTTTATGTTGTGTTTTTAGCTGGGCGTTACCTGTGGATAAAGTGGGGGTATTTTTGCTGCGGCCGCGCCATGGTGGGGTATCCCACGTCCGGCAAGGCCTGCGGAAAAATCAAGCCTTCCAGGACATTTTTTTCGGCCCCTTGCGGGGGTACTAGGTGGCCTAGGCGAGAAGTTCGGTTAAGGCCGCTAAGCGCGTTTGGCCATCGTCGCTGTACAGATTTCCAATCCCGTCGGTGGCCGGCAGTTCCGCATCGGACCATTTTTTGAAGGCGGCAACATCGCCCAGCGGCGGGCCTGGGTGGGCGCTGGTTTCCAGCTCGCTCCAACCAGCGAGCAGGCAAATATCGACGGCGTTTAACGGCCCCTCGCTCAGGTGGGACCAGCGGTTGCGCTCGCCCACGGCACCGATGAAGTCCTCAGTAAAGTTCCAATGTGCGAGTAATTTTTGCGCCACAGCGGTGCCGATGGCTTGATCTAGGTCGGCAAAGGCGTCAAATCCGTGCGGGGCGTCGGGGTGGGACTCCATCCAGTGTATCAGTGGCAGTCCACCGAGATTCTGCAATAGGGTCAGGAGCAGTGGCTCGGAGGGCTCGATGCTCTCGCTCAGGTCAGCCAGGTAGGTCGCCGTGACGGCCTTGCGCTGGGTCAGGTCCCAATGATTTTGCAGGTGCTTTTTACCCGCGGGCGACCCGTGGAATAGTTGTTTTAGCAGATGGGCGTTTGCCAGGGCTTGGGTGCGTTCACGCCCCAATCGCATGATCGCCATGTCCAAGGTCGCCACCGGGACTCGGCCGCGGTTGAGCACGCTGTTGGACGCCCCAACCAAACGCGCGGTCACCCCAGCGTCCTGGGCCAAGGCCTGGCTGACCAGTGCGGGGTCGTAGTTGGCCTCGCTCATCAAGTCGTGAAGCTGAAACGCGAGATCCGGTAGCACCGGTAGGCGAATGTGGCCTAGGTGAAAGTCATTCCAAAAATGCTCGGCCAGTGCCGCGGTGTCCAGAGTAGGGCGCATGCGTCTTCCTTTAACGGTTTCATTAAGCAAAGCAGACGCCAGTCAGAGTGCGTGTGAAGGCCATCACAGACTGGATCGCGGCGCAGGACGCATTCTTGTCGAAAAAGGAGGCGTGCATGGGTCAGGGGCGACAATCTTCCGCACTTGCGATACGAACACTGCAGGGCTGGGCGGCGCTGTCGGGGCTGGGGCTTGCCCTGGGCTTGGCCGCGATGGCCGGGCTTTTTGGGGCACAGGGGCGACTTGCGGTCGCCTGGATCATCGTTGGATGGTCGCTGCATACGCTGCGCTTAGTCTACGTCTGGTGGGTCCCCAATGCGCCGGAGCGGCTGTGGACCACGACCACGCTGGCCTTGGCCTGGGCTGGGCTGATGGCGTCGATGATGCCCCAGGGCGGCTGGTTAATGTTGGCGGTGCTAACCCCCTTTGTTTGGCGCGCGTCCCAACGCTACGGCGGCGCTATAGGGCTGCGTGTCGCCGCCGCTGCGCTGTTATCTGTTGCGGTGGGCGTGCTGGGTTTTGGTGGCCCCTCGGGTGCTCCGCTGGATTGGGCGAGTGCGGCGAGTCTGGTGTTTAGTCTGTCATTGGTGGCCATGGTCTGGGGGTACGGGCGCCATGCCCACGCGATGCTGGATGAACGCAATCGGCTGCGGCATACGGTGTCGCGTCAGCGCGTTAATGCCCGGGCTCAGCGTTACGTGGACCCGGAAACCGGATTGTCGAATCGGCGCGGCGTTGCCCACGAATTGGCTAAATTGCATGCGCGGCGCGCGCGTCACCAGTTGCCCTACGGCGCACTGTTGCTTCGGGCCTCGGATATTCAACCGGGTGACATCGCCGCGGTGCTCGAGGCACAGTCCCGCGGTTACGACACGGTCGGGCGCGTTGGATCGCAGGATTACGTTTGGGTGATTGCGAATTTGGAGCCGGGGATGCCGGAGCGCCTGATTCGGCGCCTGAATTTGGCCTTGCGACCCCATGCCATTGAAATCGGGGTGGCTGAAGCGGACGACACTCAGGACGCCGAGGCCCTGTTATCGAGGGCCATGGACAACCTGAGTTCGGTCAAGGCGGCCTAGAGCGCGAGGACGTCCTCGGCTTGGTAGCCTTTGTCGGTTTCTAAGATGGCGTATTCGACCATCTGCCCGTCCTGCAGGCTGCGGTGCCCGTCACCGCGAATGTTGCGGTAGTGGACAAACACATCCGCCCCGTCAAACCGTTTGATAAACCCAAAGCCCTTGGCGTCGTTAAACCACTTAACTGTGCCCGTTTCACGCATACTCATCGGTACCTCCTAGCAACGACATGTTGCTTACCACGTTTCTACCTTAGGCCCTGTAACGGCCAAGGCAGAGCGTCGGTGTACCTGCGATGTTCTAGAGTGTGTTGAGCTTCACAATTTGCGCTTCCAGGCGCTCCAAAGTGGCTTCCGCGTCGGCTAATTTGGCGCGCTCTTTATCGACCACGGCGGCGGGCGCTTTGTCGACAAATCCAGCGTTGCCCAATTTGCCGGCGGTGCGCTTAATGTCGCCACGCAGTCGATCGGCTTCCTTGGTCAGGCGCGCAATTTCCGCGTCCGCATCGATCAGCCCCGCCATAGGCACCAGCACTTCCATGTCGCCGACCACGCCCATTGACGCCACGGGCGCTTCAGCGCCATCGAGCCAGGACAACTGATCGATACCCGCCAAGCGTTTGACCAAGGCGTCGCAGGTGGCGGACAGCTCGCGGTCGCTGTCGTTGCCCGCATTAAGGATCACATCCAGTTTTTTCGACGGCGGGATGTTCATTTCGCCGCGGACGGTGCGCACGGCCACCACGGTGCCTTTCAGCCATTCGATGGCGGCGTCGGCTTCGGCGTCGACCTTGGCGGCTTCCGGGGCCGGGTAGGGTGCTTGGGAAATGCTGGGCCCGCCTTTGCCGACCATGGGCGCGACGGTCTGCCAAATCTCTTCGGTGATAAAGGGCATGATCGGGTGTGCCAAGCGCAGGGCGGCCTCAAGCACGGCCACCAGGGTGCGTCGGGTCGCCGCTTTGGTCGGCTCGTCGGCGTCGCCATTGAGCACGGCCTTGGCGAGTTCCAGGTACCAATCGCAGTACTGATGCCAGATGAACTCATAAATCGCCTGCGCCGCGCGGTCCATGCGCAGATCCCCAAACGAGCGATGCACCTCGGCTTCCGCCGCCTGCAGCTGGCTGACGATCCAGCGATCCGCCAGGCCCGGCGTCAGGCCGTCGGTTTGGGTCAGGTCGTGGCCTTCAACGTTC